>JAALLB010000124.1 GCA_011087745.1 Hyphomicrobiales bacterium
ATAAGATGATTGACCGTCAACTAAAAATCCCGTGGCGGGGTAGCTGGGCAGTTACGTTTATTCTTCAAAGCTACCGAATAGGTTCCATAAACCATGATCGCACCAATCATTATCAAATCGCCCGCATTCAATGATTGATTTTCAAGTCCAAACAGATTTCCCTTGGTAACGGTTACAGATACTCCAATAAGAGTGACTATGAAGCCAATTACCTGAAATGACGTAACTTTGGTTCTGAACAGGAGGTAATTTAAGATAAATACGATCAAGGGCATTGCTGCCTGTTCAATTGCAACATTGATTGCACTTGTATGGTTTAAAGCCAGGTACATTAGATTGTTGAATACGGCAAAGCCGATGGCACCTGCAATAAACAAGAACTTCCAGTGCTTTTTTATCGTCTCAAAACCTCGCCTGATGAACTTTTGAGCAAAGATGAATAATACAATGCATGCAAACAACCAACGAAGCCATGTCAGCAAGAAGGGCGAAACATGCCCTGCAGCGATTTTTCTAGCGATTGCATTTCCTGCCCAAAACAAGGCGGTTAGTGTGAGTAATAGAAACGGATTTGCGAAAATTGAGGTTTTTTGTTGCATGGGAGTTGTTTGGTAAGTTGCGAAAAACTGTAGTCAATAAAAACTGGAGGTTGATGTTTGCCGCTTTTTTGGACTATTAACAACCGTAATCTGGTTTCTTCATTTGCTTTGATCCTGATTGCATGCAGTGCGACGCATCCGCGATAACTTGCAACTTATTTTAAAATGCAAAGACAGAAGAGAGTTCTATGACAAATGTAGCAGTAATTGGTTCTCAATGGGGTGATGAGGGCAAAGGAAAAATTGTTGACTGGTTATCAGAGCGAGCTGATCTAGTTGTTCGTTTTCAGGGCGGGCATAATGCGGGTCATACCCTGGTTATTGATGGTGTAAGCTACAAGCTGAGCCTGTTGCCTTCTGGTGTGGTGCGAAAAGGCAAACTTGCCGTAATTGGCAATGGCGTGGTTATTGATCCGCACGCACTGATGGCGGAAATTGAACGTTTGGCGGAGCAGGGTGTTGTCGTAACACCTGAGAACTTCAGAATTGCTGAAAATGCCACTCTAATTCTTTCTGTTCATCGTGAACTGGACGGTATTCGTGAAGATGCAGCTGCGGTTGGTACAAAAATTGGTACAACGCGCCGCGGTATTGGACCAGCATATGAAGACAAAGTCGGTCGCCGAGCGATACGTGTTCTTGATCTTGCCAATCTGGATAGTATTGGTCCGAAGATTGAGCGCCTTTTGACACATCATAACGCACTACGCCGGGGGCTTGGACAGTCAGAAATTGAATTTGATACTATTTATCAAGAGCTTGAAGCGGTTGCTGATCGTATGGTCCCATACAGTGAACCTGTGTGGAAGTTGCTTGATGATGCCAAGCGCCAAGGATCACGAATTTTGTTTGAAGGTGCCCAAGGCACCTTGTTGGACATTGACCATGGTACTTATCCATTTGTAACTTCTTCCAATACGGTTGCAGGACAAGCAGCGGCTGGCTCAGGCATGGGGCCAAGTTCAGTTGGATATGTATTAGGTATTACAAAGGCTTATACAACGCGTGTGGGTGAGGGGCCGTTTCCAACCGAGCAAGAAAATGAAGTAGGTCAATTCCTCGGTGAAAAAGGACATGAGTTCGGCACTGTAACAGGGCGTAAGCGTCGTTGTGGCTGGTTTGATGCGGTATTGGTCAAGCAAGCAGTGGCAACAAATGGTATTACTGGCATTGCTCTTACAAAACTGGATGTTTTGGACGGACTTGAAGAAATTAAAATTTGTGTTGGCTATAAACTTGATGGCAAAACTATCGATTATATGCCAGCAAGTCAGGGTGTACAGGCGCGCGTTGAGCCAATTTATGAAACGCTTGAAGGATGGAAAGGTACGACCGTAGGTGCTCGTACCTGGAAAGAATTACCTGCAGAGACGGTCAAATACGTTAGACATGTGGAAGAATTAATAGGCTGTCCGGTAGCACTTCTTTCCACAAGTCCGGAGCGTGAGGATACAATACTTGTTCATGACCCTTTTCAGGACTAAATTAAATACTAGCAATTGGAAGTGATTCCATTTTTAATAAGAGTAACAGAGTAAAGTGCGGGTAGACGGGGAATGGCTGACTATTATTCAATACTTGAGAAGACAATTTCTGGATTACCTAATAATTCTCCAGAAGTACGTAATGCTGTTTATAAAAAAGCAAGATCAGCAATTGAAACGCAATTGCGCAATATGGACCCTTCACCCAGCGAAGACGCTATAAACTCGCAGCTGAAGTTACTTGAAGAAGCAATATTGCTGATTGATTCCGAGCATTCAGATCAACCTGATCCGGTAATAGTAGAAGAAACTGTCATTTCTGAACCAGAACCAGAACCAGAGCCAGAAGAAACAGCTCTCCAAGAACCACTTGTTAGTTCTGCCGCCGTTAGCGCTGCTTCTTCACCTGAGAGTGTTGTTGAACGCGTTGAAACTGCAATTGAGCAAATTGAAAATGAGGCGCCTTCTAGTGTTGGTTTAGATGCACCATCCAGCTCTGTTGAAGGGGACGTTGATCCTGGGTCTATTTCTGTTGATCCCAAAACCAAGGATATTCTTGAACCTATTATCTCTGCAGATGTTGCTAGTGATGGTTCTCAGCCTGAAACAGCAGATTTGGATTTTGAAGAGAAAAAATCTGGCGGATTCTTCGGTGGCCTAGTAAAACTTTTGGTTATTCTTTGTTTATTGGGTGGTGCTGGCTACGCCGTATGGAAAAACAAGGATGAACTAACCGATTTTGCAAATAACATGATGAAACCGGCTGATGTGGCTGAGGAAGTTCAAACTACCTCTGCTGATACAGAGCCAGTGGAAGAAGTTGCTGAGCCTGAGCTGGTTGAAAAAACCACAGAAATTGTAACACCAGAACCAACAGAGCCTGAATTTGTAGAACCAGAAGTCGCGGAGCCAGAAGTTGCTGCACCAGAGGTTGTCGAACCTGAAATGACAGAACCTGAAGTGACGGAATCTCAATCAGAGAACGAGACCACGCAAGAGGGAACTGAATCAACTTCACAGCAGAGCGGTGTAATTCCTATTGGTGAGGTGGCGTATCTTTACGAAGAGGGTACAGCTGGCAGTGGTGCAACCAGGACCAATGCAGCAATCACATGGGAAATTAAGCAAGAGAGCCTGAAAGAAGGAAATGCGCCAAAGCCAGTTATTGTTGGTAAAATGGACGTTCCCGAAAAAGCAATGTCGATTGATATTAATATCAAAAGAAATATCGATGAGGCAGTTTCTGCAAGCCATATGATTGAGCTGCGTTTTAATCTTCCCGCAGATTTTACTGGCAAGTCGGTTGAGAGCATTGCTCGCTTTGTTATGAAGACAACTGAAGAGGCTCCAGGCGAACCTTTGGTTGCTGTTCCAGTTAAAGTCAGTGAAGGCTATTTCCTGATTGCATTGGATAACCTGACGCAAGCGGTAGCTGTGAACACGCAATTACTGAAAGAATCTGCCTGGATTGATGTTCCTATTGTTTATGGGACAGGAAAACGGGCGTTAATTACGCTTGAAAAAGGCGGCACTGGCGAGCGGGTCTTTGATGAAGCCTTTAAAGATTGGCAAAACTGATAAATTAATACGCTTGCAAATTATCAGCAAACGATAGTAATACATAAAATGTACTCCAGGGGGTGCCCACATGGGCTGAGATGTTCCAAAGAGATTTGGCGAACCCCTGATCACAATGTAAACGCAGCATCTTTATGCAATTTGTAAACAATGTGGTCTGGAACCTGATCTGGTTGATACCAGCGTAGGAATGGAGAAGGACAAAACACAAAGTTTTGCTCGTCTTCTTTTCAGCCCAATTGAGAAAATGGTTCGGTGGAAAGAAATCTCAAGATCATTGCTGGAAAGAGCTTTTACGCACTTGTTGTGTGCGTATTTTTGCTCGCGCTATGGCAGGTCTGTATTTGGATATTTAATCCGCCGCAATATTTGTTTCCCACACCTTCTGCGGTCGCAGATGCCTTTATTCAAAACCCGGATTATCTCATTTCCAATATGTTTATTACGCTAAAGGAAATGGTACTTGGCTTTCTTGTTGGGGCTTTCGCAGGCATTTTAATTGCTTTGGTTTTATCTCAATTTGAGCTGCTTGATCGTTATCTGATGCCTTTAGTGGTCGTAACGCAAACATTACCTGTTTTTGCGATTGCTCCATTGCTTGTGATCTGGTTCGGCTTTGGTATTGGTTCAAAAATAGTCATGGCCGCTTTGATTATTTTTTTTCCTGTAGCCTCTGCCTTTTATGATGGATTGAAATCCACATCATCTACCTGGCTGGATTTGGCCAAGTCATGGCGCATGTCAAAATTTCAAACATTGATGCATTTTCGAATTCCAGCAGCTTTGCCTTCTTTAATGACTGGCTTGAAAGTCGCCGCAACCATCGCACCGATTGGCGCGATCGTCGGGGAATGGGCTGGTGCTGCTGGTGGATTGGGGTTTGTGATGTTGCAGGCCAATGCTCGCACCCAAACCGCAACTGTTTTTGCAAGCCTTGTACTGCTGGGATTATCAGCATGGGTCTTGCGATGGATTGTTGTTCAACTTGCTGACCACTATGTTTGGTGGTCGGCAACCAAAGTTTCTTAAAACACGGAGTAAATAATGTATCGTTTCATAATTGCCATTCTGGCTTCCTTCTTATTTATAATGCCAGCTCACTCGGCAGAAAAACTAACCGTTCTTCTGGACTGGTTCGTAAACCCTGATCACGCACCGCTTGTTGTTGCCAAACAGAGGGGCATGTTTGAAGCTGCGGGTCTTGATGTGGATTTAATACCGCCGGCAGATCCAAGTGCACCCCCTCGTTTGGTTGCAAGCGGGCAGGCAGATATTGCAATTTCATATCAACCTCAACTGCATGTGCAAGTTTCAGAGGGTCTTCCGCTAACTCGCATTGGAACGATTGTTGAAACACCGCTTAACTCGCTTATCGTTTTGAAAGATGGACCAATTAAATCAATTGCTGATCTTAAAGGTAAGAAAATCGGCTTTTCGGTAGGTGGCTTTGAAGATGCACTTTTAAAAGCAATGTTGGGTACTCACGGGGTTTCAATTGATGATATTGAATTGATCAATGTGAATTTTGCGCTTTCGCCATCCTTGTTTAGTGGCAATGTTGATGCTGTTATCGGCGCTTATCGCAATTTTGAACTTAATCAAATGGATATCGAAGGCAAACTAGGCGTTGCATATTACCCTGAAGAGCATGGCGTACCAGTGTTTGATGAACTCATTCTGGTTGCCAAAAATGACACAGTGAATGATGCGCGTTACAAAACTTTCTTGGATGTCATTGAAGAAGCAACGCTCTTTTTGACCAATCATCCTGATGAAGCGTGGAATGATTTCATTGCAGCGCATCCTGATTTGAACAATGAACTCAATATTCGTGCATGGCGTGATACGCTTCCGCGATTTGCCAAACGTCCCTTGGCACTTGATACAAACCGTTATGAGCGCTTTGCAGAGTTTATGAAGTCATCCGGTCTGATTAAGTCTTCACCAGCACTGGATACTTATGCGGTTGAGTTAAAATAATGTCCCGGCCTTCCGAAGAATTGCGTGATGCCAATCTCGAAGATTGGCATTGTGCTACTCGGCATGCTTTTTGTTCCGAACTGGCAGCTTGCCGCTTGATAAAATGCGCAGGTATCTGGTGCAGGATTATCAGTTTATACTCTGAGTCCTTGAAAATCTGATTATTTGGGGTTGACGTTTCAGGCTT
>JAALLB010000125.1 GCA_011087745.1 Hyphomicrobiales bacterium
AAAAATCCTCACCTGCACTTTCTCATTCAACGTTCGGTAACTTGGCAATACCCATGAAAGTGATAAGAAGTTTGTCAAGGAAGCAGCCGAACTTGCGGGCGGTGATGCCGATGCAGCTGCGCTATCTCTGATTGAAATAGGGTGGCGGCGCATCGGGCAAGATGCCAATCATGCCATACGAGCATTTAATCAGGCTTGGCTGATACAGCCGGACAACCCCAATATATTCTGGGGATTTGCCGTTGCTTCCCATATTCGAAAAGACAAGCTTAAAACCGTTAATCGCTGGTTTGCCAGAACCCGCCAGCTGATGGCATTAAAGGGCTTGCCCGATAGTGCACGATTAGAAGCTGATCAAGGGCGCGTTTTGGAAGAACGCAAGTGCTACAAGGAAGCGCGACCCTATTTTGAAAAAGCACTCTCGCTTCAGCCCAAATACCTCCAGGCCCATTTAGGCATGATCAATGTTGCTGCAGCATTGGGTGACAAGGAACTACAAGAAAAACATCAAAAATGCATGACGAGTTGGTAAAATAATGTTCAAAAAAATACTCATCGCAAATCGTGGCGAAATTGCCTGCCGCGTTATAAAAACAGCCAAGAAAATGGGCATTGCTACCGTCGCCGTTTATTCAGATGCGGATGCAAACGCGCTTCATGTAAAAATGGCTGACGAGGCAATTCACATCGGACCACCACCAGCAAATGAATCCTACATCGTGATCGAAAAAATCATGGATGCCATCAAGCAATCAGGTGCAGAAGCGGTACATCCTGGTTATGGTTTCTTGTCAGAAAATCCAAAATTTGCAGAAGCGTTGAAAAAGGCCAAAGTCGCTTTCATCGGCCCACCAGTGGGTGCCATTGAGGCCATGGGCGACAAGATCACTTCGAAAAAACTGGCGCAAGAGGCAGGTGTTTCAACTGTGCCGGGACATATGGATCTCATCGAAGACGCAGATGAAGCCATCAAGATTTCAAAACAAATTGGCTACCCTGTGATGATCAAGGCTTCTGCAGGTGGCGGCGGAAAGGGCATGCGCATTGCATGGAATGATGAAGATGCGCGCGAGGGTTTTCAATCCTCCAAAAACGAAGCCAAAAACTCTTTTGGTGATGATCGTATTTTCATCGAGAAATTTGTGACCCAACCTCGTCATATCGAAATCCAGGTATTGGGCGATAATCACGGCAATTGCATTTATTTGGGCGAACGAGAATGCTCCATCCAGCGTCGTAATCAAAAAGTAATCGAAGAAGCCCCTTCCCCATTCCTGGATGAAAAAACCCGCAAGGCAATGGGCGAACAGGCGGTAGCCCTTTCCAAGGCAGTTGATTATTCATCAGCTGGTACGGTTGAGTTCATTGTTGATGGCGACAAGAACTTCTATTTCCTGGAAATGAACACACGCCTTCAAGTTGAACACCCTGTAACTGAGCTCATTACCGGAATTGATTTGGTTGAACAAATGATCCGGGCAGCCTATGGCGAAAAACTTGCAATCAAACAAGAAGACATAAAACTAACTGGCTGGGCCATCGAAAGTAGGCTTTATGCTGAAGACCCCTATCGCAATTTCTTGCCATCAATTGGCCGTCTAACCAAATACCGTCCGCCGCAAGAAGGTGAAACAGATAACGGCACTATCGTGCGTAATGACAATGGCGTCTTTGAAGGTGGAGAAATTTCCATGTTCTATGATCCGATGATTGCCAAGCTGTGCACATGGGGTGAAGATCGTCCAACAGCCATTCATGCCATGCGCGAAGCATTGGATGGATTTGAAGTGGAAGGCATTGGCCACAACCTGCCATTTTTGTCGGCCGTGATGGATCACTATAAGTTCTGCTCTGGCAACATAACTACAGCCTTTATAGAAGAAGAATATCCAGATGGTTTCGCTGGCGTAACAATCGATATTGACAGCCAAAAGAAGCTTGCTGCTGCTGCAAGCATCTTAAATACAATATCTGAACTGCGTCGTACCAGGCTTTCTGGCACACTGGTCAACCACAAGCGAAAAGTTGGCAAGGAATGGGTAGTCATCATTGATGGAAACCATTTTCCGCTCAAACTAAATAAAATTTGCAACGAAGGCGCCAACGTAAAAATTAAGGGCGAAAAAATCGGCGTCGAAACCGAATGGCGCCCAGGTCAATCTCTCGCTCACGTGCAGGTGGGCAATGAAATGCTAAAGCTCAAAGTCGAAAAAACCAACACAGGGTTACGCATCCGTTGGCGTGGAGCTGAGATGGACGTAAAGGTTTTGAACGAAACACAGGCGAAGTATCTGGCAATGATGCCGGAAAAAATTGCCGAAGACATGTCCAAATTCCTGCTCTGCCCAATGCCGGGTCTGGTTGTTTCAATCAACGTGAGCGAAGGCGACGAAGTTGAAGAGGGTCAGGCGCTCGCGACAGTCGAAGCCATGAAAATGGAAAATATCCTACGAGCGGAGAAAAAATGCACCATCGCAAAAATCAATGCCAAGGCAGGCGATAGCTTGGCGCTGGATGATGTGATTATTGAGTTTGGTGATTGATCTTAGGCAAATTTGCAGTTCTTAAGTTCAAAACTGACTTCATGACATATACCCATCAACGATATATAATCGCGACGAGCAGAGTAGAAAATAGACAAGGTATTTTCCAGGATGACTAAAAATCCAACCAAAAGAGACTGGCTTGATTTAGCATCAAAAGAAATGCGTGGTGGTAATCCTGATGATTTGACCTGGAATACTGCTGAAGGAATTGCTGTAAAGCCGCTCTACACCCAGGAAGACCTTGATGCAGTCGAACATCTTGGAACTCTGCCAGGATTTGATCCATATCTTCGCGGCCCAAAGGCGACCATGTATGCCGGACGGCCCTGGACCATCCGTCAATATGCCGGATTTTCTACTGCTGAAGAATCAAATGCGTTTTATCGCGAAAATCTTGCCGCAGGCCAGAAAGGCCTTTCAGTTGCCTTTGATTTGGCAACTCATCGCGGCTATGATTCAGATCACCCACGCGTAATTGGCGATGTCGGCAAGGCTGGTGTTGCCATTGATTCTGTTGAAGACATGAAAATCCTGTTTGACGGTATCCCGCTGGATGAAATGTCTGTATCCATGACAATGAACGGTGCAGTTGTTCCGATCCTTGCAAGTTTCATTGTGGCAGGCGAAGAGCAAGGCGTTTCACGCGATAAACTTTCGGGCACTATTCAAAATGATATCCTAAAAGAATTCATGGTTCGCAATACCTACATTTATCCGCCAGACCCATCCATGCGGATTGTTGCTGACATCATTGAATACACCTCCAACGAAATGCCGAAATTCAACTCAATTTCCATTTCGGGCTACCACATGCAGGAAGCTGGTTCTAATCTTGTTCAGGAGCTTGCCTATACACTTGCAGATGGGCGGGAATATGTACGCGCTGCCCTGTCAAAAGGCATGGATGTTGATGCTTTTGCCGACCGCCTTTCATTCTTCTTTTGTATTGGCATGAACTTCTTCATGGAGGCAGCCAAACTTCGGGCCGCCCGTCTACTCTGGTCAAAAATCATGACCGAATTTGAACCAAAGGATCCTAAAAGCCTGATGCTTCGCACTCACTGTCAAACGTCTGGCGTCTCACTTCAGGAACAAGACCCATACAATAATGTCGTGCGCACAGCTTTTGAGGCTATGTCGGCCGTATTGGGTGGCACCCAATCCTTGCACACAAATTCATTTGATGAGGCCATTGCCCTACCAACTGAAACGTCTGCCCGCATTGCCAGAAACACTCAGTTGATTTTGCAACACGAAACGGGCGTCACCAAGGTCATCGATCCACTGGCCGGTTCATATTACGTTGAGAGCCTTACCCAAAATCTGGTTGATGAAGCCTGGAAACTGATCGAAGAAGTTGAAGCAGCTGGCGGCATGACCAAGGCTGTTGAGGCAGGTCTTCCAAAGGCACGGATCGAGGAATCCTCCGCTGCACGCCAGGCCCGCGTTGACAAGGGAGAAGAAGTTATCGTTGGTGTAAACAAATACCAACTCACCCATCAAGATGATATCGATATCCTTCAAATAGATAATATCGCTGTAAGAAAAGCTCAAATTGCTAGGCTGGAACGCACGCGCAAAAACCGCGATCAAACTGCTTGTGATGCAACCCTTGCCAAACTGACCAAAGTGGCAAAAACCGGCGAAGGCAATATTCTTGAAGCTGCCGTTGAAGCTGCAAGACAGCGCGCCTCACTGGGAGAAATTTCAGATGCAATGGAAATAGCCTGGGGACGTCACAAGGCAGAAGTAAAAACTATATCAGACGTTTACGGAGCTGGCTTTGATGGCGATGAGGCCTACGCAAAAATTCAGGGTGACATCTCATCCATGGAAAAAACACTAGGCCGCAAGCCCCGCATCATGGTGGTTAAAATGGGTCAGGACGGACATGACCGTGGCGCAAAAATCATTGCTTCAGCTTTTGATGACATGGGCTTTGACGTGATTGTTGGGACGCTTTTCCAAACACCGGGAGAAGCTGCAGACTTAGCTGTCAGTGAAGATGTGGATGTGGTTGGTATTTCTTCGCACGCGGCGGGACATAAGATCCTCGCACCAATGCTTCTGGAAGAACTTGCAGCTCGTAACGCTGCGGATAAAATTGTTATTTGCGGCGGCGTAATTCCAGCACAAGATTATGCCTTCTTGAAAGATGCCGGTGTAACAGAAATTTATGGCCCTGGAACCAATATCCTGGAATCTGCCTCAAGCCTTCTTGGTCACATCAAGGAAAAGTTCAGAGGGGAAAATTACGCAGCTGAATGAGAATAACGTTATGATTGCCGAAAAATCGCATTAGTATTCGGAGTTTATATGTCACCAGACTACATCCTTGTTTTTGGTATTTTGGCTAGCACGTTAGTTCTATTTGCCTCCGGGCAGCTCCGATATGACTACGTGGCAATACTGGCTTTGCTGACCGGCGTATTTTTAGGGGTGGTTCCCGCTGCAAGTGCGTTTGCCGGATTTGGGCATCCAGCCGTTATCACAGTTGCTGCAGTTCTAATCATCAGTAAAGCGCTTCAAAATTCAGGTGTTGTAGCATTTCTGGCCGGCTTCCTCGCGCCAACAAGAGCATCTGAACAAAACGTATTAGCGCCAGTATAACCCTGGTAGCGCTGTTATCAAGCTTTATGAACAATGTGGGTGCACTGGCTTTAATGTTACCCGTCGCGCTTCAAAATACCGAAAAAGCACGATATTCACCATCCAAACTTTTAATGCCTCTATCATTTGCTTCTTTGTTGGGCGGATTGGTAACGCTGATTGGCACACCAACCAATATTGTGATTTCAACCTACCGCATGCAATTTATCGGCGAACCTTTCAGCATGTTTGATTTCACTCCGGTTGCCATCGTTGGTTTAATCTACATCATGACCATTGGCTAGCGATTACTTCCCAACCGTCTTCCAAACCATCGCAAATCTAGCCTCTCACACGTTGAAGATTATATTACCGAAGTTCAAGTTCCAACGGATTCGCGGATCGTTGGCTTGACAATCAGGCAATTGGAACATGATTGCGAAAACGAACTCACTGTAATGGCAATGATAAGACAGAAGCGGCAACGGTCTGCTCCACAAGGCAGCGAGAGAATTCTTGAAGGAGATACCCTTATCCTTGAAGGCTACTCGATTCACACATCTTTCGCCATCGTGTATCCGAGTTGGATTGCCCT
>JAALLB010000126.1 GCA_011087745.1 Hyphomicrobiales bacterium
CTCAAGCCTGAAACGTCAACCCCAAATAATCAGATTTTCAAGGACTCAGAGTATAAACAAATTATTTTTTTGATTTCATGGCAAGACTTTCCGCACGTTTTGCCATGACTTCCGGTCGCCAGCGTTTATGAAGCCATAGCCATTGCTCTGGATATTCTCGAACCCATCGTGCAACACAATCATTTACATCTTGTGTTAGTTGAGCTGTATCAAGGCTGCCGTCATTTTTGTAAGGCATTTGCAACGGTGCTTCGATTTCAATTCGGAATCGACCGTTTGGCAATCTAACACAGCGGGCAGGGTAGATCGGACAAACATACTGTCTTGCAAGTTTGGAGAGTAATGGGTTTGCCATGGTTTGGCGACCCAGAAATTCGATTTCAAAACCTCGGCCAAAAAATTGATCGACCAGAACACCAACCTTGCCACCGTCGTCCATAACATTTGCCAAAGCCCAAGATGCACCCGCTTTCGATGGCACAAGGTGACCCATATTCGTTGTGCGGGCAGCAAGAACTTTCTTGGCCATGTATTGGTTGTTTGGTGGCCGGAAAAGTGCCGTGATATTTAAGTCATAAGCGGCAGAAGCAATGGGTAGTATTTCCCAGTTTCCAGTATGCGCCGTAAAGCAAACCGCAGGGCCATCAAGGGCTTTGAAATTTTCAAAGTGCTCACTACCTTTGATTTCCACCCGGCCTTGGGATTGGTCTACTTCATTGATGTCAAAGATCTTATCCAAATAAACATATTCAGCTGCAACACGGCCCAGGTTACGCCACATGTTGTGGAGAATTTCTTCAATTTCCTCTTTTGATTTTTCTGGAAAGGCCAGCTTTAAATTATTTCGCGCAAGTTTTGTGCGCGGGTACCACATTCCCAAACCTTTAGCTGCTTCTGAAACAAACCATATGGCACTGTCAGCTGGAAAAAGTTTTAAGACTGCAATGAACCCGAAAAAGAACTTGGCGAGAAGCCAGTCTCGTGCATTTCTAAATAATATATAGGTTTTTCGAATTATTGGTTCCATAGCATGATGCTAGTCGTTAACCCGCATGATTATTTTTCCAAACACCTTGCGCGCTTCCATACGCTCAAGAGCTGTTTGTATGTCACCAAATTCAACTTCGCTGTCAACTACCGGGTGGACAATGCCTTTGGCCATTTTTTCCATCGCGTCAGTTATGTTTTGCATACGACAGCCAAAAGAACCAATCAAACGAAGTTGGCGCTGGAAGAGCATCATCAAGTTCGTTTCGGCAGAAACGCCACTGGTTGAGCCGCAAGTTACAAGGCGGCCTCCGGGGCGCATGCTTAACATTGAGCCAGCCCAAGTGTCTTTGCCAACATGTTCGAAAATAACGTCCACGCCTTTTTTCTTGGTGATCTTGCGCACAGCTCCTTCAAAGCGGTCTTCCCGGTAATTGATGACATGATCTGCACCTAGCTCTAGGCACTTTTCGATTTTTTCATCAGAACCAACAGTTGTGATGACATTGCAGCCGATTTTTTTGGCAAGTTGAATGGCAGCAGAACCAATACCCGATCCTCCTGCATGAATAAGAACTGTCTCACCTGATTCAAGTTTGGCATTGTCAAAGAACATATGTTCTACCGTGCCGAAAGTTACGGGCGCCAGGGCAGCAGCGACATCACTCAAACCTTCTGGTGCTTTTATCAAGTTGCGCGCTGGCATGTTTGATAATTCCTGACCATAGCCATCAAGGTGGAAACCATGAACGCCTTTTGGATACTCACAATCGTTGTCACGACCCTCACGACAAGGGCGACACGTACCACACGTTGGTGCACCATATATGGAAACCAGATCACCAACTTTAAGATGAGTAACGCCTGGGCCAACTTTTGTAACTTCACCAGATGCTTCTGCACCTACTGTCATAGGCAAGTTGCGTTTTGCGAATGCCATGCCGCGCCAACCCCAAACGTCAATGTGATTTAGAGCAACGACTTTGGTTTTGAACTGAACTTCACCCTGACCAGGAGCTGCTGGTTCGGGTACGTTGGTAATCTTTACTTCGCGGTCTGAAACAAGTTGAAGTGCGCGCAATGCTCTCTCCGATAAGCTGAAATTTAAGTTATGTGCTGGTTAGGCTACATCGCGTCCAAATACAAGGCATGCATTTTGCCCACCAAAGCCAAATGAGTTGGAAAGGATATTTGCGACTTCCGCATCACGCTTTTCATTTGGTACAACATCAAGCGGAATATCCGGATCAGGTGTTTCATAGTTGATGGTTGGAGTAATAGTACCTTCAGCCATTGTTTTAAACGAAATCACCGCCTCGATTGCGCCAGCCGCTGTCAGGGTGTGGCCGATCATGGATTTGCTCGATGAAATTGGAGTTGAATGAATTTTGTCACCGAAAACAGCATGTAGTGAGTTGTACTCCATGCGATCATTTTCTAGTGTTGAAGTGCCATGGGCGTTCACGTAGCCAATATCATCTGGCGTAATACCAGCATCTTTTATTGCCTCAGATATTGCCGTGATAACCGGTGCGCCATCTGGGCTTGATCTTGTGCGGTGGAAACTATCTGCTTTTTCACCTACGCCGCGGATCGTACCATAAATTTTTGCGCCTCGGTTTGTGGCATGCTCCAGAGTTTCAAGCACAAGTGCTGCGGACCCTTCTGACATGACAAAACCACTACGGTCTTTTGAGAAGGGGCGAGATGCTTTGCTTGGTTCATCCTGGTTATGGGTTGTCAAAGCTGAAAGAAGACCAAAACGAATTAGCCCTTCTGCTGTAACCGACCCGTCAGAAGCAACACACAGAGCTGCATCTGTATCACCACGTCTAATAGCTTCTATGCCTTGTTGAAGCGCTGTTGCGCCGGATGCGCAAGCTGTTGAAAGCGAGATTGGTAAGCCTTGCGTTTCGTATTTTTCTGCCAGACGAAACGCGATTGTACCGAGTTGAATTAGACTGTGCATTTTTTCTTGTTTGTGGTCACGAGCAGAGGCAAGCATTCGCTCATAGCCTATTTCACCCTCTTTGGTGCGCTCGATTAGATCAAAACGGTGTTGCCACTCAAGTTCTACGGGTGGAGCCGCGAAAAATAGCGGACCAGGAAATCCGTCTTTTCCAAAGCCAGCGTCTGATAATGCTTCCTCGGTTGTTGCATCAGCTATGGCATAGGAGATACCCGGTGCAGAGATTTCTTCAGGTTCCATGAAATCAACTGTTCCAGCGATTTGAGTGTTAAGACCTTCAGTTGAAAAGCGCTTAACTTTGTGAATGCCAGACTTTCCAGCACTCAGTGCTGCCCAGTTTTCATCTACACCTCGACCAAGAGAAGTAACGGCACCTAGTCCTGTAACAACAATGATTGGACGGCCTTTGTGATCTGTGAATTTTGACATGTTCGCCTCCTAAGCCTTGTTCAATAGGGCGAAGCCTTCGCCGCAATGATGGCCAATTGATGTTACCATGATTGAAGAGACATCACCATTCACCGGTTTTTCTTGCGGTTCAAACGGCGCGTAAAACCCATTGTTCTTCAGAGCAAGAGCTGCAAGTGCAACACCTGCAGGGAAGGTTGCTTCCAGTGGCTGTCCCATGAGTGTTTGAAACGCGCGGATTGGTGTATCTGTACCAAGCTTTGAATTGAGATAGTCCAATTCAAGTTTTGTAGCTTCACTAACACCTGTTGCTCCTGAAATAACCGCATCAGGCGTGGCGCCAAGCTTTTCGAACATAACATCCAGACGGGCTGCACCCTTTTCACCATCACGTTTTCCAAGGTCAGAACTGACACTGCTAAGTTTGACATATGCGTCTGCACCACGTGCTTTTGCATGTTCTGCTTCCTCCAGTACCAGGAATGAACCAACACTGCCCATTCGCATGCCGCCGCCTTTTCCCTGGCGACCATGGACACCTTCACGGCCACCATCATAAAGATAATGATTTAGGGCGTGTGGCAGGAGCGCATCAGGTCTGTCTGCATTATAAGAGCCGCCAACCAGCATATGGGTGCTTTGGCCTGAGGCAATACGCGAAACCGCGTTTTGAATAACTGTTACGCCTGCTGTTTCTTCACCCATATATGTGCGTGAAGAACCCGTAACCTTATGCACGATGGAAATATTACCGGCGAGCAAATTGGATAATTGCGCTAAGAAGAGCGTAGGGCGTAAATCTGTGCGTAGTCGATCCAGAATGAGTTGCTCCGCATCATTACTCGCGATGGCATCTTTAAGAATAGCCTCATCGGTTTCAATGTCACGCTCGCCACCACCAGCAGCCACAACCAAGTCCATGGTCGAAACCAGCTCTGTGTCTTCTTTCATGCCAGCATCATCAAGCGCCAGGCCTGCTGCGTATGTGCCAAGGCGTTGCCAGTTTTCCATCTGACGTTGGTCTTTGCGAGGGATCTGCAAAGCCCAATCCATTTCCGGAAGCGGGTGTACGCCATAAGGTGGTACCGTTTCTTCTGCGATCACTGGAGCAGGGGCTTTGTCGCCACCCAGAATGTTCCAGTGATGCTCGGCACCTTCGCCATAACAAGAGACAAATCCAATGCCTGTAATGCAAACTTCTTTTTTTGATGAAGACATACTTTAGGGTCCGAATGCGATAAAAATTAGTGTGAGTCTTTGCTGGGTTTAAATTAAACGTTAGTTTTCATATCCGCAACCTGCGCCTTGATGGTATTCTGTAGATCAGGGCTTGGAAATGGCATGATTGTGAAGGTTAGTTGCGCATTTGCAATACGTTTTCCCTCAGATCGAATTTCAGCTTTCGTAACGGCGAAGCCGGAACCTTCGTGAATAATCTCAGCTTTAATTTCGATATTTGTTTGGGGCCCAACGAAATTGCGAAGTTTGCCTTCTTTCACTCCTGCAAGAAGTGGAATTTTTTCAAAGTTGATGGTGTGCATGATGAGAATACCAGATGCCTGCGCCATGGTCTCAATCATCAATACGCCCGGTACAAGTGGGTGGCCAGGAAAGTGACCTTCAAAAACCGGACTTTTATCTGGAACGGTGGATGTTGCATTGAGTATCTTAGCTTCCAAATCTGCGCTTGGAATTTTGTCGATCATTTGGAAGTATTCAAGTTTCATAAGTTGCCCATCCGGTATGTAATTTTCGCGTATTCTTAATACGCAAAAACCCCCGACGAACGGGGGTCTTAGAAAGTTTTACGACATAGCTATTGTTATGCTTTAGCAGCAACAAGCTCGTCAATTTTTCCGCAGAGGTTTTTCATTACGAAATACTCTTCTGTAGATGCTTTGCCATCGTTTACTTCTTGCGTCCAAGTTTCCAATGGAATTTTGATGCCGAAGTCTTTGTCAATTGCAAAAACGATATCAAGAAAATCAAGGCTATCAATGCCAAGGTCATCAATTGTGTGGCTTTCCGGTGTGATGTCCTCACGTGGAATTTCACTGGTATCTGAAATAATATCTGCGACTTTGTCGAAAGTTGACACGGCTTTGCCTCTTTTATCTATGGTTTTCAATGGGATAGTAGTCTTTGGAACTTTTATACCTTGCTTATGAAAACAAACTCGTAATTACACAATTTGTTACATTTGTGTTCTCTGTCGCGCTTTTATCCAGAGTCGGGCGAATTGTCCAGACTTCTCTTGCTTTTATACAGGGCAATCGCGCTTCAGAATCCTTGGATGAGGGTTTTGAGGAAGTCATT
>JAALLB010000127.1 GCA_011087745.1 Hyphomicrobiales bacterium
AAGCCTGAAACGTCAACCCCAAATAATCAGATTTTCAAGGACTCGGAGTATAATATAATACGCATATAGAAATTTACAAAATGAAAATGAAATTGTTGAATGTTTCTGTTTTGTTCACTTTTTGCGTGCAAGGTCTTTTCGATTGATTTAGGGTGTTTTCATGCAACAAACGATTCGCATTATTGGGATAGATCCAGGCCTACGCAATATGGGGTGGGGTATTGTTGACTCGTTAGGCAGTTCACTTTCATTTATAGGTGCGGGAACAATTCGTTCAAACGCAAAAGATGATTTGGCATTGAGACTTTGCCAATTGCATGATGGTTTAAGCGAAGTGATCCATCAGCACATGCCGCATGAGGCCGCGGTTGAACAGACATTTGTCAATAAGGATGCAAAGGCTACCTTAAAATTGGGCCAGGCTCGGGGCATTGCAATGTTGGTGCCAGCACGAGGAGGGTTGCCGGTTGCAGAATATGCTCCCAATGCAGTTAAGAAGACTGTGATCGGTGTCGGGCATGGCGACAAGGCCCAGATCAAAATGATGGTGAACATGCTTTTACCGAAAGCAAAATACGATTCAGATGATGCAGCAGATGCACTTGCGATTGCGATTTGTCATGCGCATCAACGTGGACACATGGAAATGAAGATTGCCGCATCATTCTAATCTCAAACACAGGCCGTATGACGGTTCAAAGCCGCTTTTCAGAATTGGTCTTAGCTCGTTTGCCGATAACGCTTGGCTGGATGTGGATGAAAATACTGAGTTTTATCTAGACGAAAAAAAGAGATTGATAGCGGAAATTCCTGATAAGGTTTTTCTGACAACTGAGAACACAATTGAATCGCAGTCAGAAGTTTTGGAATTAATTGTTGAATATCTCCAAGAAAATCAATCTGAGGTTAGGGAACCTGATGCTGACTTGCCGCCGTTAATGCAAGCCGCGCTGATGGTGCAAGAAGATCTGGTTATCATGGGCAAGAGAGCTGAAGGGTGGTGTTTGGTTGCCGGCTCTGTATGTTTTCCTTCTTCATGGTCCCTTGATAAAAAAATTGGAGAACCATTGCATGATGTCCATGCACCTGTGCCTGAATTTAACAAGGGGACACGTAATGCAGGCATGATTGAGCGTATTTTAGATAACCTGCAAGTTGGGATCCCGGCGGAACGTTTCGATTGGTCTGTCTACAGTGATGATGATCTTTATCAGGGTGGTCGAACGGGTGAATTAAATGGCGATGAAGGTGATCATTTCCTACGGGTGGAACGACAGACAATTACCAAACTTCCAAATAGCGGAGATGTGCTTTTTATAATTCGCACTTACATCGACCCGTTTGATGCGCTGAAATCTCGTGATGACAGAAGAGAAATTGCTCTTGGTTTTATCGGGCTTTTGGAAAAGCTCACGACAACTCAAGTTGATTATAAAGGGTTGGACGAGGGAAGGGATGTTCTGATAACAAGATTACAGGAACTGGTGGATGCAACATGATCGGCAAACTTAAAGGCATTTTGGATTCAATTGGTGATGATACAATCATTATTGATGTGAACGGTGTTGGGTATGAAGTTCATTGCTCTGCCCGCACCCTTGGAAGTCTGCCATCGGTTGGTGAACCGTGCTCCATGGCGATTGATACCCATGTCCGCGAAACGGAGATCAAACTCTTCGGTTTTTCCAACGATATGGAGCGTGATTGGTTCAAACTCTTGCAGAGTGTCCAAGGGGTAGGAGCCAAAGTGGCTTTGGCCATTCAATCAACCTTATCCGCAGGTGATCTGGTTTCAGCCATTGCACTTCAGGATAAAGCAATGGTTGCGCGGGCTCCGGGTGTTGGTCCCAAGGTTGCGCAAAGAATTGTCTTGGAACTCAAAAACAAGGTACCTGCGTTTTCTGGAGAAGCTGCTGCTGAAATGGAGCTCGCGCATGACATTGGCGATGGCGTTGCATCAAATGCGGTACAAGACGCAGTTTCCGCACTTGGCAATTTGGGGTATTCATCTCAACAGGCAGCTGGCGCAGTTTCATCAACACTTGCTCAAGCGGGTGAAGATGCCGATAGCGCGACACTAATCCGTATGGGCTTGAAGGAATTGGCTTCATGAATGATGAGCGTATCATTGATTCCGAAAAACAAGGTGATGATGCTATTGCAGATATTGATGTTGCAATGCGTCCGCAATCGCTTGATGATTTTGTGGGACAAGCTGCAGCCCGGGCGAATTTGAAGGTTTTCATCGAAGCTGCCAAGAAGCGCGGAGAAGCGCTGGATCATGTACTATTTGTTGGTCCTCCCGGTCTTGGAAAAACAACATTGGCTCAGATTATGGCCAAGGAATTGGGTGTTAATTTTCGCTCTACATCCGGTCCCGTGATTGCCAAGGCTGGTGATCTTGCTGCTTTGCTTACCAATCTTGAAGACCGCGATGTTCTGTTCATTGATGAAATCCATCGCCTTAATCCTGCGGTTGAAGAAATTCTTTATCCTGCGATGGAAGACTATCAACTCGATTTGATTATTGGTGAGGGTCCTGCAGCCAGATCTGTGAAAATTGATCTGGCAAAATTTACCCTGGTGGCAGCAACAACACGTTTGGGATTGCTGACAACCCCATTGCGCGATCGCTTTGGTATTCCGGTTCGCTTGAATTTTTATGAAGCAGAAGAATTGGAACTTATAGTCAAGCGTGGCGCACGCATTATGGGCCTTCCTCTTGCTGAAGATGGTGCAAAGGAAATTGCAAAACGTGCACGGGGAACGCCGCGTATCGCAGGTCGATTGCTACGGCGTGTCCGAGATTTTGCTGTGGTAGCGGATGCTCCGGAAGTAACGGCAAAAATAGCTGATGAAGCGCTGTTGCGGCTTGAAGTCGATTCTATTGGTTTGGACGAGCTTGATCGTCGATACCTAAACCAAATTGCCAGAAATTTTGGTGGCGGGCCGATTGGAATTGAAACCATTGCAGCAGCGCTTTCGGAACCGCGTGATGCAATTGAAGATATCATTGAACCTTTTTTAATTCAGCAAGGCTTTATTCAACGCACGCCAAGAGGTCGTGTCATGACTGAGCGCGCTTGGAAGCATCTTGGATTACCAACACCCAGCAATTTGGCGGCAACTCAAGCAAGTTTGTTTGAAGATGAATAATCCAATTTGCACATAAACTCCTAATCTGCTGCCCAAAAACCCAGAATAAAATTGCTACCTGATTTGCAATCACAGTTACTCTCAGGATGATTTTATGTTTACACGCAGACGGTTTATGAAATTGATGGGCGGCGGTTTTCTAGGCAGCATGGCATTGGGCAGTTATGCTTTTGCGATAGAGCCGCTTTACAGTTTGAAGACAACCTACTATCGCCCTCAACTTCCAAACTGGCCTGTAAATTTGAATCTGCGGGTTGCCATTCTTGCGGACATTCATGCGTGTAAACCCTGGATGACTGCCGAACGCATCCGATACATCGTTAAGGAAACGAACAAACTCAAGCCTGATGTGATTTTGCTTTTGGGTGATTATTGCACAGGCATGAATGTTGTAACGGATTATGTGGATTCGTCAGAATGGGCACCGGTTTTTGGTGAATTGGAAGCCCCACTGGGTGTGCATGCTGTTTTGGGCAATCATGATTTTTGGGAAGACAGAACTGTTCAGCGTGATCGAGCAGGAAAGCCTTTTAGCCAGATTGCATTGGAGAAGGCCGGAATTCCTGTTTACGAAAACAGCGCGGTGCAACTCAAAAAAGAAAAACAAAAGTTCTGGTTAGCAGGACTTGGTGACCAATTAGCATTCCCGCCTTACAGAAGTTTTGGGCACTCCAAATGGGGAACCAGAGATGATCTTGAATTGACACTCAGCAAGATTGAGGATGAGGCACCAGTTATTTTGATGGCGCATGAACCTGATATTTTTCGAAAAGTCCCTGATCGGGTTTCACTAACCGTATCAGGTCATACGCACGGCGGTCAGGTCAGGTTTTTAGGATATGCACCCATTAACACATCCGGAATGAAATATAATTACGGGCATGTCATTGAAGATAATAGCCACTTGATAGTTTCAGGTGGTCTTGGCTGTTCGATGTTACCCGTCAGGTTTGGTACACCGCCAGAAATCGTACTGATGGAATTGGGTGGAAACCCAAGTGTGTAGTTGTCGATAATTAGCTCAAACTCTGCCGAAGGGCCCGCTAATTACAATATGTTCTCCAACTGGTAATCCTTCTCTCAGGGTTTGAGTAATTGGATCATTGGTTTGGGTATTTTGAACTTCAACAACATATTAGCGCTCTGAGGCCGAGGTAATAAATTCCTGCGTCCAGCCCTTGGCTCCCAAATGCAGTTTTAGCCGTTGGCCAACTTTTGCCTCCGGTGCCTGCCATGGACTTGTGGTTGTTAGCGTAATGCTGGTTTTTTCATTGTCAACATCGCACGCGGATACTTCAGCTGTTCGAGGCCATAACGCATATTTGCTGGCATTGATCACAAAGGTATCTTCGAGCTTTATTTCTGCTTCACCAATAACCTTGATCTTAGCACCAACACTTACTACACCACCCTTTACAACATTGGCGTACATGCCGCAGTAAATGTGACCGAAGTGTTCTTGCAAGCCGGGTGTTACTTCAACATCGCGTTCGCCAGTTTCCGGATTAACACCAGGGGTTGGGCATCTATCTATCGGGCGGTGCACATCAAGTATGCAATCGCCGATTTGAATGCGTTTGCCCATCCATGAAAATTCTTCCCAGGCTGGTAGACCGGAAATAACAAAATTGCCTCTAAACCGAAGAGGGTCGAGGTTCGTTCCCAGTTTTTCATCAAGTGCTTTTACACTCTCAGTATTTATGATGGACAGGGGAGTGTCGGAATAGTCCCAGATAGACCCTTGTCCGCGATCAATTATTGTGGGTACGGGCAACTCTTCATCAACCCCAACCGGTTGCATGAAATCTCCAATTTTACCATTAGCTGCATCTAGACTGTCCTGATCATCCATTTTGAATACAAGTTCTTCGCCCAAGATGTTCTTAAGTAGAATTGTCTCGCCGTCAAAATCAGATTGGAATTTTGACATTCCATCAACCCGTGCGTTTATATAATAATTGCGAGATGGCATCCATTCACCGGTATCTTCGGTTCCGCGGGTTACGGCATAACGACGATCATTTGGAATACCTGCACCTGCAATCAGGCTTGCTGTTGGGATTTCCTAGCCTAGAAAGCCCTTGATTGGAAAGCGATAGATTTTTTCTAGAATTGTTTCGGTCATAATTATCTTGCACACTGAGTTTAACTGATTCTGAGAATATGGAACTTGTGAACAATGTCACGTGAAAAAACTGCACTTGAGAACAAACTTATTGAGAATGGTCATGAAATGCAGGTGCGTGTTTATTATGAAGATACGGATTTTTCCGGTGTGGTATATCACTCGAACTATTTAAAGTATATGGAACGTTCACGTACGGAATGGCTTCGGCATTTGGAGGTTTTTCACACGGATTTGGCACAAGATGACAGTGCATTTGCCATTCACCGTATGACTTTGAAATTTGGCCCTCCAGCATTGATATACTCCGAGTCCTTGAAAATCTGATTATTTGGGGTTGACGTTTCAGGC
>JAALLB010000128.1 GCA_011087745.1 Hyphomicrobiales bacterium
ATCAACCTCAAATCAATCGGAAATACAGCCCTTATCCCGAGTTGACGTTAAATAGGAAAACGCCCTGCAAAGTTTCTAGCAGGGCGCTTTGATGTTTAACTCTGAGGATGAGTGATGCGATAACCGAACTTGATGGTTTTTTCTTCTCCGGACTTCAGGTCATATTCCCAACCATATATGCCGCGTTTATTATCGATTTCCTTGTGAGTTGGTCTGGTCATGTTTTTCATCATTGAAACCTCAATGTTTTCATTCACGGCAAATGGCATGCGGTCGTAGATTTTGATGTTCATTTCTCGATCATGCAGGTTTTTGACTTTTGTGATCCAGGAGTTTTCTTCGACATATTCTGTGGTCAAAATACCGCTCTCGCCAGTTTTACGTTTGCCTTCGCTTCGGGTAATTTTTACCTGATCATCAATACCGAAACCAAGCTCATGTTCTTCACCAGAGGCTATCAGTGGAACGTAACCTTGGCCCATGTAAATATTGTCGCGGAACAACATGACACGACCTGGAAGTAGGGGATTTGAACCTGTTGGTGTAAAGTTTGCTGTTAGATAGGCATTAAGATCAAGCGCAGGTGCCTCGTGAACGCTCAGGGACGCTGATAGATTTTCTGCAGAGATTTTTACCTTCTTGGCCGTACCCTGGTTGTCCACCGTATAGCGGCCAGTGATTTTGTATGCGGCCTGAAAACCAGCTGTAAAAGCCTGAGCGACCTCTTTTTCAGCAACTGCTTCCGGGCTTTCAGCTATCTTGCCTTGCGCGTCTTCTGATTGCAGGCTGGAAAGTTCATCGCGTAATTCATTCGAACTGTAGCGTTTGGTTTTGTACATTGGTTGCACATGCGGTGGCGTGAATTCTGTTGGGTGGAGTTCTGGTGCAGAAGTTGCACCTGTTGAACGAGTTGTAGATAGGGTAAGCGCGACGTTTTCCCAATATTCACTTGTGTGTTGTACGATTTGAGCTTTGCGGATGAGTTCCAGATCAGGGGTTTCGCTTTTCTTGCCAATTTTTAACCGGGCATCATAAAACGGTTGCCATCCGGCATTTTGTATTCTGTATTTTACGAAAAATTCTGCCTGGGTGTTTTGTTCCGTAGCAAAATCGACTGCGACGTTTAACTTTACATGTTGTTTTGGCGCAAGTTCGTGGAGCTTTATATTGAGGTCATTGATTTGCTGCGAGGTTTTACGGATCTTTATTTTAAGCTCAAGTGACTGCTCGTCGAGCTTTTGAAGACGTTGTGCAACCAAATCAAATAGACTGCCAAGGTCAGGAGTGGAACTTTGTGTTTCAGTATTGTTTTGGCTTACGGTGATCGGGCGAATAGCCGAATCCTGAATTAGTTTTCTTTGATAATTGAGTGTTTGAATTTGTTGATTAAACGCTGCAATTTCGTCTTGTAACGTTTCAATGTTGGTTTCAATATCTTTGCGCTGTCCTGCCAGTTGGGCATCACTGGTGACGTATACATGATTGCTGTCAATCGATCTGATTTCCAGGGTTCCATTTGAAACGGATGATACCCGGATTGATTGCGGGTCCACATCACCGGGCAGATCATCCAGAATAAGCGTATGTTCGCCATGGGTTACCTGGGTTTTTACAATCCGAGTTATTTTAGCACCTTGCGGGAAAACGGTTACAGCATCAATTTTTGATTGGGCATTAATTTCATCAGCGTTAGCCGGTGTAAGTATGGTTGTTGCAAGCAAAGCTGCCAAAAGTGTCTTTTTCATTATTACTCTCCAAAATTGGTCATTTGTTGAGTAAGACGCGTGGGTTTGCAGATTCCTTGGAAATTAATTTCATTTTTTTCATAAAAACAAAGAAACCCCGTTGAAATTAATCAACGGGGCCGCAATAGGATTACCTCAGAATGGTGAGTTTATTGCGTTGCAGCAGCAAACTCATCAGCATTCAAAGAACCATCTGCATCTGTGTCAGCAGCAGCAAATTGCTCTTCTGTCCAAGTAAGGCCAGCTGCACCTGCTTCCGCTAGTGTTACGCCGCCACTTTGGTCTGCATCAATGGTTTCAAATGAAGCTTGTGCAAGGGCAGAGCCAGCAGCAAAACCAGTAATAGTTAGTGCAAGAATAAGTTTTTTCATAATCTTTACTCCTAAGTTTATGTTGCCGCATATGCGTAATTGCGTCTGTCGGCTGAACTTAAGATGGCGTTTGATTGCGGCGCGTTTTGGTTTGATTTTTGGTGATTTTCCGGCCGTGAAATCAAACGATGTTTCATCACGTAATATAACAAAATAATCCATTTTTTGCCTTAAATGGTCATCACGATTTTGCCAGAATGGAGCTTTCACATTCCATTCAGAAAAGTTTTGCGATAAGCTATTGAAACATAAATTAAACTGGAAATTTCTATGCCTATCCCACGTTTGTCCCGCCGCTCTTTCGTAACAAATTCGCTGGCTTTTGGCTTTGTTGCCAGCAGTATTCCCGTTCACGCAGCCAGTGTTGTTAGTGTTCTAAAGGGTGACGCTATTAAGTGGAATGGCACGGTTATCGATATCAACCCGCTGAAGAAATATTATCGCGGCAAGTTCGGCAAAGGGATTTGGACTGCGAAGAAGGGCCTTAGCAAGAAAGGCGTTGAGCTTGTAAAAGTTCTACAGGCAGCTGGTAGCGATGGTCTCGAGCCGCGTAATTATTTTTCAGCGCTTCCCAAGAATATTCAAAGTCTATCTGGCAAAGACCTGGCTGCTGCTGAATTATATTTAAGCCAGTCATTCTGGAAGTTTGGCCGGGATTTATCGGCAGGGCGTACAACACCTGCGGTATCTGAACCTGATATCATTATTTCTCGTAAGAAGACCGACGTAAAAGGCTGGCTTAGTTTGGCTAGCAAACGTGGTCCAGCCAAAGTAATTGCGGCATTGCGCCCGCCACATGCCCAGTATTTGGCATTGCGCAAGGCTTTGGCCCAAACCAAGTCAAATAGTGCCAAGGGAAGACAGATTATTGTCAATATGGAGCGTTGGCGCTGGTTACCGCGTTCGCTTGGCAAAAAACATGTTCTGGTCAATCAGGCTGCTTTTGAAATGCGCATTGCTGAAGGCGGCAAAACAGTTGACATACGCCGGGTAGTTGTTGGTCAGCCATACCATAAAACGCCAATGTTCTCTCACACCATTCAATATGCAGATTTTAATCCGACCTGGACTGTGCCGCGATCTATTGCCGGTAATGAAATTTACCCAAATTGCGTAAGGATCCATCTTATCTGGAAAAGCGTGGGTATAAAGTCCACACCAGTTGGAAGGCTGATGCACCCGTGATGAACGCCCATTCCGTTGATTGGCATTCTGTGAGCGGTAAGAAATTCCCATATAAAATCGTTCAACAGCCAGGTGACAATAATGCGCTTGGTCAGGTGAAATTCCTGTTTCCAAACAAATTCAATGTTTATCTGCACGATACTCAATCCAAGAGTCTTTTTTCGAAAAGTGCCAGAGCGTTTTTGCATGGTTGCATTCGTGTGCAGGATCCACTTGAATTTGCGGAAAAATTGTTCGGTTCTCGGTCATTAAATCAGTCCAAGATCAAGAAAATACTGGCAAATCCAGAAACACAGCGGGTGAAGTTGAAGAAGCCTGTTCCTGTGCATTTAGCCTATTTCACGGCTTGGGTTGAGGGCGGAAAGGTCAAGTTTCACAAGGATGTTTATGGCCGCGATAAGCTGGTTGGTAATCTTCTATTTGGCAGGGCATAAGTAGCGTTCTGCTTGCAATTTCAACGAAATTACCCAAATATTATGGTAAATAAGTGATTAATTGCGAGAATTCAGCATGATCAAAAAAGAAATGGAACCGGGCGAGATTGAACGCAGGGTACATGATTTAGCAAATGCGATGAACAAAATCCGTTCTGCGCAAGCTGAACGTGATGACGTTGTTGTGGAAATGAAGCATACCAAAGTCAGTCGTTTGGAGCTTTTGTTTGAAGACCTGCAATCTGTGATTGAGGATATTCCTGCGGACAATGATCATTTCGAATTCACTGTGACCAAAGGTGAAAAGCCACGACTTTGGATTGATATGACAACCTTTGTTCGGATGGGCACAGATGGGCGTGAATACGAGATTATCAAAGATACCCGGATGGGCCGGGTTATACTTGGTCACGGTAACAGCCGCAAAAAGATTGGTGAACACGTAACTGCATATATAGCAGAGCGCCTGCTGGAGCGTGAGCGGATGATCGAAGGCGATTGGCTTTCCTTACCCCAAATGCTGGATGCGCGTCCATCGCCTGAAGATCAAAAACTGGCGATTGAAAATGCCAGAGATACCGAATTAGAAGCGCCTGCTGAAAAAGCAGTTAGCAAAGGCCAGCATTCAACTTTCTCGTTATTCATCTGGTTTGTGCTGGGATTAATTGGCGGCGCAGGGATATTATTCGGGTTGGTATGGTTTGGCCTGATGGAACAAATTGTACAGATGGCGCGTTAAAGCTGGTGTGTCTCGATTAAGCCAACGCCATCATGATTGTCGCTAAATCCATATTTTTCGAGTGTTGTTGACCAATTTTGCTTGTTTTTTTCAATTGAAAACAAATTATAACGGCTGGCCGGTCTGTGGCCGCCCGGTGCATTTCCTGCTGCGGGTACACAGATGACTGGGACATCACCTGTTGGGCCAATAATGCTGGTTTTGGTGTCCAGATGCGTATGGCCGTGCAGAATAAGTTCTGCACCCTGTTTCAAGATAACTTCTCGAAAACGGGATTGCCCAATCAAGCGTTTGGCCCAAGAGGTAGCATTTGGAAAAGGCGGGTGATGGATCATGACAATGCGGTACATGTCTTTTGTTTGTTCTAGAATCGTCTCAAGACGTTTTGCCTGTTCTTTCCTGAAATAGCCTGTTGCAAAAAAAGGCAGGGTTGCTTCGGCTGAATTGCATGCGATGATTGCGATGTCGCCGCGTTTGCGCAAGATCGGGTAATCCTTCGAGCTGGATATAATTTTATCATCGCCGGATAAATATGGAGCCCATTCATCGATTGATCTTTGTAATGCGGATGGGATGTAAGCATCGTGGTTGCCGCAATTTGCGATAACGTTCTTCGGAGAGCCTAGCTGTTTGAGAAACTTGCCAGCCATCTCATATTCTTCTGGTAGAGACAAATTCATCAGATCACCGGTTACTGCGATATGATCTATCTGTCTGGTTTTTATGTCATCCAGTAAACCACCGAGATAATTGCCTGCCATCGTGCCTTTACGGTTTAGTTTCCAGTTCAAATATCCAGTGATGCGTTTACTGGCCAGTTGATTAAATTTTACTGGTGGCAGAGGTCCAAGATGGACATCAGATATATGTGCAAGGTGAAACATGGGTTTTGCATACTATTGCTGGGGGATTGCGGCAAGGTTGAATTTGAAAAGCCCAACCGATAAAAGCAGGCATGGCAGACAATAAATTCCTTCGAAAATTATTCCATCTGTTTTTCCTGTTCAGACGCCCGATGACACTGGGGGTGCGGGTCTTGGTTGAAAATGAAAAAGGCGAAGTGCTATTGGTGCGCCATACTTATGTTGCTACTCGATTCACACATCTTGCGCCATCGTGTATCCGAGTTGGATTGCCCTGAA
>JAALLB010000129.1 GCA_011087745.1 Hyphomicrobiales bacterium
GGCGTTCTGATGAAGATAAAAAACCGGGACAAATCATAATTGTACTTGAATCGCTAAAGCCTGAAACGTCAACCCCAAATAATCAGATTTTCAAGGACTCGGAGTAGATCTAACAACCCGTGAACTGGGTGCTTTAAACATCGGGCAAGGACGGTACGTACCTTTGTGCGATCACCGCGGAACGCTGATCAATGACCCAGTGTTGTTACCACTGACTGAAGATGAGTATTGGCTATCAATTGCAGATAGCGACATAATGTTATGGTCACGTGGTATTGCTGCTGAGCGTGGGTACGATGTTTTTGTTCACGAACCAGACGTTTCTCCCCTAGCAATTCAAGGACCAAAAGCTGTTGATGTTGTTTCTCATCTGTTTGGAGATTGGGTTCGTGACCTTAAATATTTTGGACACCGTGAAACAGAATTGAACGGTATACCACTGAATGTTGCGCGTTCCGGTTGGTCCAAGCAGGGCGGGTATGAACTTTACCTGAAAGATGGTCTTCGTGGTGGTGAACTATGGGACCTCGTAAAAGAGGCAGGAAAGCCGTACGATATTGGGCTAGGAACTCCAAATTATGTTGAACGCCTTGAAAGCGGCCTTGTGTCTTATGGTGCTGACACAGATGACCTTAGCAATCCCTACGAAATTGGGCTTGGCAAGTTTGTTTCGCTTGATCGAGATGATGATTTTATTGGTAAGGAAGCACTAACAAAAATTCATGCAGAAAGTATAAAGCGTCAGTTTGTTGGCTATTTAATTGAGGGTGCACCACTTGCCACTGGTAACCAACATAAATTGCCAGTGAAGAACGATGAAGCCCACGTGGGTTTTGTTTCTGCCTCTGCCTGGTCTCCAAGAGTTAAGTCCAATATTGGTATTGGTCTTGTCGAAACGCAATTCAGTGAGCCTGGTACAAAAATTACCATTCAGACAGATACTGCAGTGGGTGATTTAGGCGCTGTGGTTTCAAAGCTTCCATTTGATATTCCTGGCTAATGTCTGTTAGATAATTATTCAAAATGCAATCAAGCTGAAGCGGAATAAATATGTCTGATTTTTATGACCTTGATACGTTAGCTCTGCATGCAGGCCATGTACCTGATAAGAAAGGCGGCTCAAGAGCCGTTCCGATACATCAGACTACATCTTATATGTTTGAAGACAGCCGGCATGCAGCCGCACTTTACAACATGGAAGAAGGTGGGCACCTTTATACTCGAATTTCAAACCCAACTGTTGCGGTACTTGAGCAACGGGTTGCAGCGATGGAGGGCGGTGTTGCTTGTACAGCTTGTGCTTCGGGAATGGCTGCCTTGCATCTTGTTACAACCATGCTCGCGAGCGCTGGTGATCATATCGTATCAACGGCACAGCTTTACGGTGCCAATATTAATCTTTTGCAAAATACAATGCCTCGTTTTGGGGTTGAGACTACATTTGTTCATGGTCGCGATTTGGAAGCATTGGAAGCAGCAGTTCAGGACAATACCAAGTTCATTTTCTGTGAATTGATTGGAAATCCAGGGCTTGATGTTTTGGATATAGACCGGGTTGTCGAAATAGCAAACAAAGCTGGAATTCCTGTTGTAATGGATGCAACATTTTGCACACCTTATTTGTTTAAGCCATTTGATCACGGTGTAAGCGTTATTACGCATTCGCTCACCAAGTGGATGGGCGGACATGGTGTGGCCATTGGCGGCGCAGTTGTTGACGGTGGTAATTTCAATTGGGGGCAAAATGACAAGTTCCCAACTTTGACATCTCCGCATTACGCATTGGACGGCATCAATTTTTGGGAAGAATATGGTCCTGCCGCTCTTACGATGCGAGTACGTGCTGAAGGCATGTATAATTTTGGACCATCGCTATCTCCAACCAATGCATTTCATATTTTGCAAGGCATAGAAACACTTCCCATGAGAATGGAAAGACATATTTCCAATGCACGTGCGATGGTTGAGTTTTTAAAGAACCATGAAATGGTCAGCTGGGTAAAACATCCTGAACTGGAAGATCATCCAGATCATGAAACGGTGAAACGTATCTTGCCTAAAGGTGCCGGTTCCATGATTGGTTTTGGTGTGAAGGGCGGCAGAGTCGCCGGTAGTGCTTTTATTGAAAGTGTTGAACTTGCTTCTCATCTCGCGAATGTGGGCGATGCAAAAACGCTTGTTATTCATCCAGCTTCTACCACTCATAGCCATATTTCTGCAGAAGACATGAAGGCGGGCGGTTTGAGCGAAGATATGATCAGGCTGTCTGTTGGTCTTGAATCGATTGAAGATTTGAAAGCCGACTTTAATCAAGCGCTTAAGGTAGCGGCGAGGGTAGTTCGATGAAGTTCCAATTAGATGGACATGAAGTTTACGCGTCCACTGGAGCCCGTGAACACATCAAAGGCCAACCTTATTTGATCTTTATGCATGGCGCGGGATCATCGCACCTGGTTTGGTCTCAACAATCTCGTTCGTTTGCTTATGGCGGATACAATGTATTGGCGGTAGATTTTCCAGCTCATAATTTATCATCTGGTGATGCCTTGCAAAGTGTTGAAGCGCAGGCCGACTGGATTATCAAGGTTATGGATCATCTGAAAATTAAAGCTGCAACACTTGTTGGACATAGCCAAGGCGGGTTGGTTTGTCTTTCGATTGCAGATAAGGCATCTAAGCGTGTTGAGAAGATCGCGTTTGTTGCCACAGCTGCTGCTATTCCGGTGAATGATATGTTGATTTCCACGGCTGAATCCAAAGAGAACAGGGCGAAATCTTCGATGACTTCATGGGGACTTGGACCTGATGCGCATCACTTTGAAAACTCTGTTCCAGGGTTTTCACAAGTTGGTAATGGGCTGCGTGCAATGGATTTGAATCTGGAAGGTGCTTTGCCGACAGACCTGAAGGCGTGTGCCGGGTTTGAGGATGGTATGGCAATTGCTGCAAAGATTGAATGTCCAACAATGTGTGTTTTGGCTGGAAAAGATAAAATGACACCCATCAAGTTTGGCAAGAAACTTGCGGACACCTTGCAGCAGAACACACTTCACGTTTTACTGAATTCCGGGCACACAATACCTGTTGAAGCTCCGCTTGAGCTTAATCAATTTCTGCGTGATTTTTTATCAGCTTAATTTTCAAGAGAACAAACATGACCAAAATTTCTGATTCTGACATTAAAAAGGTTTGCGTTATTGGTGCAGGTACTATGGGTTCTGGTATTGCTGCTCAATGCGCCAATGCTGGCGTTGAAGTCTTGCTGCTGGATATCACTTCAGATGCCGGCCGCAACGCCGTTGCTGAAGGCGCTATTGAGCGCATCAAGAAATCTGATCCGCCGCTGTTAATGCGAAAAGAAAACGTTGAACTGATATCTGTCGGCAATATCGAGGACGATCTAGATAAGGCAGGGCAGTGTGATTGGATTTGTGAGGCGATTGTTGAGCGCCTGGATATTAAACGCCAACTTTACTCAAACCTGCTGCCGCATTTAAAGCCGACCACGCTGGTTTCTTCCAATACTTCGACAATTCCAATTAAATTGCTTGTTGAAGAAAATCCTCAGGATTTTCGTGAGCGTTTTTGTATTACGCATTTCTTTAACCCGGTACGCTACATGCGTCTGCTTGAACTAGTGCGTGGGGAAGAAACCCGCTCCGATGTCATTGAGGTACTGCACGAATTTAATGACAAGATGCTAGGCAAGGGGGTTGTAAACTGCGCAGATACTCCTGGGTTCCTTGGAAATAGGGTTGGTGTATTTGCCCTACAAGCTGCCGTGCATGAAGCGGTGGCGCTTGAACTCAAAATTGAAGAAGCTGATGCCATTTTTGGTCGACCCATGGGAATTCCGAAAACGGGTGCTTTTGGTCTTTATGATCTGATCGGTCTTGATCTGATGGGCGATGTAGTTCGGTCTTTGAACACCATATTGGATCAAGGTGATCCATTTATGGAAGTTGGTGGCGAAAACAAAGTTGTAAATGATCAAGTAGCCCGCGGTTTTACAGGCAACAAAGGTGATGGTGGGTTTTACCGGGAAGTCGGTGAAGATAAGCAGGCTTGGGATTTGCAATCAGGGGATTGGCGCCCACGAGTGCGCGAGCTCCCGGAGCTTGCCCAGCGGGGTGAAAAAGGCGGCATCAATGTTCTAATTGAAGGCGATGACAAGCTTTCCATATTTGCCTGGCGTGTTCTTGCTCGTATCTTGACCTATTCTGCAAGTCTTATTCCTGATGTAACACATTCACCGCAAGACATTGATGATGCAATGAAACTTGGTTACAATTGGGTTCAAGGTCCGTTTGAGATGATTGATACAATCGGATCCGGAAAGTTTGTAGAACGTCTAGAGCAGGAAGGTTGGCATGTGCCGGACTTCTTGCGAGACAATGCCGGCAAGCCATTTTATGAGGCGCAAGGTTCTTTGTTGAAGGTGCGTCACTGGGATGGTGAACTTCATCCGGTCAATTTGCCCGAGGGTGTTGTTCGTTTCCATATGACGCGACGTACATTGAAACCTGTGCTGGAAAATGCTGGAGCAAGCCTCTTTCATCTGCAAGACGGATTGCGTCTTGTAGAGTTTCACACCAAGGCCAATGCGCTCGATGCAGATTGCATGGAGATTGTAAAAGCTGCGGCAGAAAACCCTGGCCCAGGCATTATCGTGCATAATGATGCACAGCACTTTTCTGCGGGTGTAAATCTTGAGCGTTTTCTCGAGATGATTGAAGCAAAAGACTGGGATGGCATAGGCAAGTTTTTGGATGGTTTTCAAACAGCTGTTGAAGCATTGCTGTATTGCGACGCTCCAGTTGTTGGTGCACCTTCCGGTCTTGCAATCGGAGGCGGGTATGAAGTGCTTGCCCATTGCGACAAGGTTGTTGCACACACCAATTCTGTTCTGGGTTTGGTTGAATCAAGTGTCGGCGTAGTGCCTGGTGGCGGCGGCGTTAAAGAGACTTATCTTCGCTGGTACAAAGCAACAGGTGATTGGGCAAAAGCTGCTCGCAAGACATTTGATCAAGTGGGATATGCATTGACAGCAACTTCTCCTGATGAAGCTGTTGCTATGCAATATTTTGTTGAAGGTCGTGACCAACAAGTAATGAACCGTGATCGCTTGATCGAAGCTTCCCGAGTAGCACTCGCCAACATGCACAATGGATATAAGCCCCGCGAAAAGCCACAGTTTATGCTCGCTGGTGGTGAAGCACATGATGAGATGGTCGCTTTTCTGGAAAATGGCAAGGAAAAAGGATGGTTTTTCCCACATGATGTCACCGTTGCATCTGCCATTGCAAAAATCATGACGGGCGGTTCTTGGAGTGAGAAATTGGTTGTAACCGAGCGGGATATGTACGCACGTGAACGGGCCAGTTTTATCGAGCTTGCAAAAACACCGGAAACACTGGAGAGAATTACGCAGCTACTCAGAAATGGTAATGCAATCCGGAATTAGTCCGGTTGCCATGATCATTTGAGTGTGAGGTAATGCCAAGTTGATTTCAGGATTTATCTCTGATAAGGGTGGGCTATGAAT
>JAALLB010000130.1 GCA_011087745.1 Hyphomicrobiales bacterium
TTCGTATCATATCACACCAAAACATTCGGGTTTTGGAGTAGGATGGGTATAGTGTTCTGCTGTTGGCATACACACATATTTTGTGGCCCAAATATGCTCTTTGCCAATGAGGTCTTACTAAATCAGGTGAATTGCGTTTTCTGCCCTCGACAGAGACAATAAAAGCATTACCTTCACTCACAAATGAATCGCTGGAGATACTATGGCTAAATTACCTACTTTTACATTTGTGAAGAACTCAATCCCTGCAAACGGCGTATTGGCGGTTGTAATGCCTCTTAAAGGGAAATTACCTCCGTTAGTTAAGGCGATGTCTTGTGCAAAACAACTCGAAAGAGCCATTTCAGTTGAAGGGTTTTCCGGCAAATTAGGATCAACGGTGACACTGGTGGCGCCAGAAAAAGGTCCGGACAAGATTATTTTGATTGGTTGTGGGAAGCCTTCTGACTTAACCGAAACAGATTGTTTTAAAATTGGTGGTAAGCTTTTCTCCGCAGTCAGCGGTTCGGATGCAGTAACAATCCTGACCGAAACAGCATTGAAGACAATTGCAATTTCTTCTGAAGCAGTTGCCAATATAGCAGCTGGCGCAAAGCTCAGTGCTTATAAGTTTGATGACTATCTCACAAAGGGACGTGAGGCAGATAAAAAGCCAAAGAATGTGGCCAAGTTCAAAATTGGTTGTGACGAATTGGCCGCCACTAAACGGGCTTGGGCACGGATTGATGGCGTTAGTGATGGCGTGATGGTAGCTCGCCAACTTGTAAATGAGCCTCCAAATACATTGGGACCGGTTGAATTTGCCAAGGAAGCGCAAAAACTCAAAAAACTGGGTATGAAAGTTCAGGTACTTGGTGTTTCTGAAATGAAAAAGCTGGGCATGGGGGCATTATTAGGTGTTTCCCAGGGCTCAGCGACCGATCGGCAAGCACGCATGGCGATCATGCAATGGGATGGCGGCAAAAAGGGGGAAAAACCTCTAAGTTTTGTTGGCAAAGGCGTCGTGTTTGATACGGGAGGGATTTCAATTAAGCCCTCTGGTGGGATGGAAGACATGAAAGGTGACATGGGCGGTGCAGCAGCTGTGACCGGTTTAATGCATGCACTTGCCGCCAGAAAAGCCAAAGTAAATGCAGTTGGCATAATTGGTTTGGTCGAAAATATGCCGGATGCCAATGCTCAGCGCCCGGGCGATATTGTTACTTCAATGTCGGGGCAAACCATTGAAATCATTAACACAGATGCTGAAGGACGTTTGGTTTTGGCGGATGCACTTTGGTATTGCCAAAAGCGTTTCAAGCCAAAATTCATGATCAATCTTGCAACGCTTACGGGTGCAATTCTTGTGGCACTTGGCAAGGAGCATGCGGGTATATTCTCCAACAATGATGAGTTGGCGAATAACCTCTTTGAAGCCGGAAAAATGACGGATGAAAAAGTTTGGCGCTTACCGATCAGCGATGCTTATGACAAGATAATTGATAGTAAAAATGCAGATATGAAGAACTCGGGTGGGCGCTATGCTGGTTCAATCACAGCGGCTCAATTCCTGCAGCGGTTTGTCAATGATGTGCCGTGGGTGCACATAGATGTTGCGGGCATGGCAATGGGTTCCAAAACCAACGAGTATAATCAGTCCTGGGGCTCAGGTTATGGTGTGAGATTACTTGATAGGCTTGTTTCGGAATTTTACGAGTAAATTCGAGGCTTTTGTTCCCGTACTTGTTCTTGCTAAACGAATACGGGAGAAAATGACTTATCTTGAAACGATTAGCTTCATGCCAGGCTTAATGAGCCGTGCATTTTCAATGGCGTTTAATTCCATGATTTCAGCTGTTTTGATCTTAAATTTACGCCCAATTGCACTCAGGGTATCGCCTGGCTGTACAACATGAAATTTTGCATCTGTTGTAAGTTGAGGCTTAATTGGTGTTGGTTTGCCAATCGGCTCTGACGTTTTGCTTATAGAACCTGTGGTGGTTAAATCAATTTTTCGAATACTCTTTGATTGATTTTCTAGTTCTGTAAGCTGCTGCCCAATGCTATTGGTAGTTGAGTTTTTTGAAGGCTCAACAGACTGTTCAGTGCTGGCCAACTTAGGGTGAGCGCTGGTCTGTTTCAAAAGTTGATAACCAGCATATATGGATAGTGTGAACAGTACTACAAAACCGCTTTTTATTAAAAGAGCAGTAGTGCTACTGGAATTGTTTTCCTCATACATTAGGCATTCAACACCCAATGAAGCAGGGGCTTCACCAATCCACTTTTGAGGTTCTTGACTAAAATCAGGTTCAACTCTGCCATCAGCAGACATACAAACTTCATACATGATGATTACTCGCTACATTTATCAACTCGTTAAAATTATACTGAAACGGTTAACAATTACGTAAGGGTAATTTTGTTACACGATATTCACAGGCGCTATGAGCAAAGAATTGGGTCTAATATCTTGAAAAATGAGGTTATTTCACATTTTGCCAATTTAGTTGTCTGTAGAAATTTAGTGCAACTGCGTAAGTTTTTTCTGCCTCAACAAAGGTTCTTGACCATTCCTGAAAGTCTGCTTCGCTAATGCGACCACGGCTTTTGTTTCGCTCTTGTCGTTTCGCCAAGCGAACAATTACGCACCAGTTCTTTTCCATGCTGACCCGATATTTCTCTAAATCACCGTTGTTTTGAAATCGTTCTCTTTGTGACAACGGGTTGGTGAGTATTTCGCGTGTTTCTTCGGATGCAAAGGCCTTGATTATGGCGGCTGCTGTTTTTGCTTCATGATTGCATTTTAGTATAACACCCTCCAGCGCGCAGCCACCCGCGCTTGCAGGGTTTGTGCCAGCAAAAATGCCAATCGACGTGCAAAACAACAGTATTACCTTTGAAAATTTCATAGTTACCCCCTAGAAAATCTACCAATCAGCGAATTTTGTTGGCTAAAGGGATTTGAGTCAACTGCAACTATGATATCAATCACTTATGACCGAAATTCTATTTTATCATTTGACCGAGAAAACCCTTGAGCAAATCTTGCCAGGGCTTCTTGAAAAGTCGCTATCCCGGGGATGGAAAGCTGTTGTTCAATTGGGTTCACAAGAGCAAGTTGAGGCTATGGATGCGCATTTATGGACGTTTCGTGATGAGAGCTTCATGGGGCATGGTTGTTTGAGTGACGGAACTGAAGCACTGCAACCTGTTTGGCTCACAACGCAGGATGATAATCCGAATGAAGCGAAGATACGGTTTTTAACCGGCGGAGCGCAGATTGATGAGCCGGCTGAGTATGATCGTATTGTTTATATGTTTGATGGTCATAATAATGAAGCAGTTGAGCATGCGCGGACGCGCTGGAAATTTCACAAGGATGTATCGGACAAAACTGGTTATGAGCAAACCTATTGGCAACAAACACCCAATGGTGGTTGGGAGAAAAAAGCGTGACATCTGAAACAGAGGAAGATTTTCAAAAGCGCCGTGAAGCCATCAAAACACAAATCAACAAGCTGGATGCGGATGTCGTTCATAATATGCCAGAGCGAGAGGCGTTTTTTCAGGAAGTTTACAATAACGCTAAGGGAGATGCAGCCGCTGTGCCATGGGCTGAATTGGCTGCTAAAGACAAAATTGCAAACTGGTTGCTGGAAAACCCGGATCATGAGGGTAGGGCAATTGATGTTGGATGCGGCCTTGGAGATAATGCAGAAGCTTTATCAGAAGCCTAGTTTGAGACCATCGGTTTTGATTTTTCTGCCAAGGCAATATCCTGGGCAAAACAGCGCTTTGAAGAAAGCGATGTTACATATCGGCAAGCGGATCTGTATGACCTGCCAGAAGAATGGCTTGGTGCTTTTGATCTTGTGCATGAGTGTTATACATTACAGTCAATTCCGCCAGAAACGTTGGTAAACTCCATTCCTTCTGTCGCAAGTCTTGTGGCACCCAATGGCATCTTGCTTGTTTATACGCGCATTCGCGAGGATGAAAGTGAAGTGGAAGGGCCGCCTTGGCCCCTGGAGGAACGTAAAGTTATGTCATTTGTGGATCAGGGGCTTGAACTGGTTTCGCGCGAAGATTTTATTCTGGAGCGGCCAGATCGCGACATCCCACATTCATTTTGTGTCTGGAGGCGACCTGCATGAAAAAACTTGGCTTCTTGTTCATAGCAATGGGAATTGCAATTGGTTTGTTATTGCCGTGGGCTCAATTGAATTTTGAGGGCGATGAAATTGCGGAGCTTAATTTTCCGGCCTTTAATCAAAAAGGCAGCGGTGAAGCGACTGTTTTTTTGAAAGCTGCTGATAATCCGGTTCGCATACGATTTTCAGCTCAGTATAAAGTTGATGGCCTTTTGCCACCGATCAACATTCCCATCGAAGTAAAGCTGAGTGATAAAGATGGAACGTTGGTTGGCGCGATAATATCATTTTCGACCAAGGGGCATGGCGGCGGGCCTGATCAACCTAAAGTGCGAAGTGGCACCAATCTTGAAGTAAAAGTTCAAAATGATGGCTTGCATAAATTACAGCTTAGTTTTGCACCCAATAAGAATAATAATGGTATCGAAAAACCGGATATTGATACGATATCAGCAAGCTTCATCGCGAATGCCAGTACAATAAATGAGAGTTATAAAATCCCCGCAGCAATTTTGGCACTGGTTGGAGTTTATCTGATATTACGATCAAGGCGAGGGCGCAAAAAAGAGCCAAAGAAGTTTCGATGGGGGCGCGGTGGCGAGTAAAGAAAATGATTCTGAGCTTTTTAGTAACGCCTTGAGTAATAATTCTTTTTTCTGACAGAAATAGAACTTACCCATCTTAAACCTACAAAGATAATGGACTAGTCAATCGGAGCACTTGCTAGCCGCAAAGCCTGGAGGTAGTTTTGAGCATCAGAATCCTTTTTATACATTCGATTTACTGAGCCTACATAATTTGGCCAATCCAGAGTCTGCATTTCGTTAGATTTTTTCCATGTTTCTTTAGCTTCATCAATTCGGCCTTCGCACGCCAGTGCTGCAGCAATATACCTGTAGGCTGTTGCATTTTTCGGGTCATGTCGAAGTGCTGTTTGAGCGAACTCTATTGTATCGCCATATTTTTTGGAAACAAAAGAAGCAGTTGCCAAGTGTATATGGGTCCAGTGAATGGCAACATCACGTGGTCCAAGTCTTATTGAATATCGGAGTTTTTGCATTGCGTTTTCGTAATGTTCAGGGCCTGAATAGTCTAAAATGACGCCAAGCGCGATATGAGCCCACGTGTTGTTTGGATTGAGTTCGATTGCAGCTGTTGTTTCCCGAGCAGCGATTTCATGTTCGCCGCTAGCCCATAACAAGAATCCCAAATTTCCATGTGCTTCATCATTGCTGGGGTCTAATTCAATAGCAGCTCGTCCAGCCTGCATGCCCTCTTTGATTACTTCTACGGGAGAGCGGTTTTGAAGTCCCCAAACCAATTCAAAACAACAGCCCATAACTAACGCGAATTCGGGATAAGGATTTTATTAAGTTATTGATTCACAACGGAT
>JAALLB010000131.1 GCA_011087745.1 Hyphomicrobiales bacterium
TTCGTATCATATCACACCAAAACATTCGGGTTTTGGAGTAGGATGGGTATAGCGATAAAATCGTGCTTACAGACATTGGTCTTGTCCATTTAAAGCAAACATTGAACCCAGACGCACTTCTTGCATCTGCAAACAACAAAACCAAATCCATCGACATTGTCATTAACAATCAGCGTCAAAAAGTTCTTCAAAACACCAATGAATCGCCGTTATTGAGATTGTTCACGCGTAAAACGAAATCTGGAAGCACATACATCTCCATGGAAGAGTTTCAAGCAGGTGAGCAGCTAAGAAAAGATTTCGAACGTGGTCAGCTTCAGCCAAAAATATCAGCAAACTTGCACGGCTCAGTGGGGTCATCTGGAAAATCAGGCTTTGGCGATGCTGGAGACATAACTGATTTCGCACTGGATGCCAGAAAGCGCGTTGGAAAAGCAATCGAGCAACTGGGACCGGAACTCTCCAGTCTAACCTTGGATATTTGTTGTTTTCTCAAAGGGTTGGAAGTTGTTGAGCGAGATAGACAATGGCCACCAAGATCGGCAAAGCTTATGCTCAAGACAGCTTTGGCTTTACTTGCCAGACATTATGGGATTTCCGGCTACGAAAACCATTCATCACAAAAGACACATTCATGGGGCAGTTCGGATTTCCGCCCAACAATTTCTGTATGATTTAGGTATTTAGTGCTTCTCGTGCATGCAATTTAATTCGCTCAACTAGAGAGCGTAAACCATTGGATCGCTGGGGGGTGATATGCTCTGACAAATCAATGGAATCGAATATCTTCTTTTCATCAGTTGCAATAATTGCAGATGCCGGTTGGTTTGAAAAAATTGCAAAAGTAATAGCAACCAGACCGCTAACAATATGTGCATCAGATCCACCAGCAAAAGTCAAAACTGGATCAGCATCTTCTGTTTTCTGTGATGTAACCCAAACCTGGCTGACACAACCCTGAACTTTATTTTCAGAGGTTTGTTGTTCTGCCGGAAACTCGGGTAGAGCACTACCTAACTCAATGAGATATTTATATCGATCGTCCCAATCATCCAAAAATTGAAAGTTCTCGATAATTTCGTCGATGTCCATTACTATAAGATACCCTGATGTGTTTCATCAAAGTTTATAGGACGGTTATCCGAAGAATGGTATTCTTAATTTGTGGTAGAGGCTGTTTTGACTAGGTCAATTTCTGCTTCTGGCACAGTTTTGTTGCTGTCTTGAGTAAAATTCTGAATGCCGCCGCGAATTTTATGAACTGCGCTAACTGCAATTGCTTTGCCGGTAACACAAGTTTCTTGATTGCGGTCACAAAAGGAAGAGACATCTGAATACAAAGATTGAGCTGCACTGAAAGCGTCATAAGTCGTCACCTTCGTAGCCTCAATTTCTTTATTGCCCGTAATCGTTTCAGCCGGCAACAGCACAACCGCAACACCCAAAGCTATTAGTAATCTAAACATATATCCACCTGTTTTCCCGTTACCCACATACCTAACAGGTAAGTTTTAAGTCCCATTTTAGAACAACAGTGAAATTTGATTCAAATTTTACAAAGTGCGTTTACCGTTAAATTTAGAAAGGAGTTGTTTACCATGACGGTAGAAACCCTTTCAAAAAGCCATTTTTTGGAGTGTTTCAGACTTTGAAATTGCCTGCATTAGGATTCCATTAAATACGTTGTGTAACCAATGTTGCTAACCATAATTGGCGAGTAATGTTTTGAGTAACGCTTTTAAGAGATCATTTAGTAAACTGACAGGTGCTGTTGGCTTCCAAAATCAGGTTAAATCTGACAGTGGAAACCTGAATGAATTTTTATCTGCAGACGCACGCATGCTTTTGGAGGCATTGCCTGATTGTGCATCCCTTCATACAGCCAATGGAGATGCACTCTGGGTTTCAGAAAATACCGAACAGGCTTTCAATAAGGCTTCTGATGGCTTACTTGGTAAAGGGTTCTTGGATAGCGTGAATCCACAGGACAAGCTGGTTGTGTTGCAGACTTTTTCAAAGTGCGATGTCAAAGGTCAAAACCAAACAATCAGCTTTCGATGCCAATTTCCTACAGTCAATGGAACTGTGGAGGTTAGCCGCTTTGAATTGCGAGTGTCCAAGTTTAGGGCCAGCGAAAAATTGCTTTATCTCGCTGTTTTGCGTGACATTACGCATGAAGAAAAAGTAATTACTAAAGCTAAAGAAGAGACGGAAAAGGCTCAATCTTCGAACAGTACCAAGAGCCTATTCTTGTCAAATATGAACCATGAGTTGAGAACGCCGTTAAATGCAATTATCGGATTCTCGCAAATGCTCATGGGTGAAGCAGCGTTGGTAGTCTCCGAAGAAAAAAAAGCTGAATACACAGGATTGATCTATCAGTCTTCTACGCATTTGCTCAACATCATCAACGACATTCTTGATCTATCAAAAATTGAAGCAGGACAATTTCAAATAATACCGGAAGTTATTGATGTCTCTGAGGCAATTCAGTCTACGCTCCAACTAATGGAGCCAATTGCTTCTGGGGCAAGTGTCTCCATTTCAGCTGATATTGCAGATGAATTGCCAAAAATAACCGCTGACCCTCGAGCAGTGCGCCAAATCATCATTAATTTGGTTGCAAATGCCGTCAAATTCTCTTCTGAGGGAAGCAGTGTTGGTATTTGTGCCACGAGAAACAGGCGTAAAATTAATATTGAGATTTCAGACCGTGGTTTGGGAATGAATGCCGAAACGATTGAACAACTTGGTAAATCGTTCTTCCAAGCAGAACAATCAACTTCCAAGCGATTTGAAGGAACAGGACTGGGTCTTTCAATAGTATTCGGTCTCGTGAAACTACATGGTGGTGAAGTGTCATTCAAAAGTCAGCTTGGTGAGGGCACCACAGTATGCGTGGAATTGCCGATATCAAATGAAAAATCCATTCCAATACCCTCAGATCCAAATGAGGCAATTGTTTTCTTAAATCAGGCTAAAGAACCAAACCTTTTGAGAAAACTGGAAACAAATTCAACTGTACGTAAGGCGGGATAAAGTTATGAATATTCTGAAACACACATCAAAGCTGTTCTTGCAGGTAATTCTTGATAAACCGGGCAGCGCTGCAGGTCTTGTAGTATTCGGCCTTGGGTTTGCACTGGTCGCGGGCAATGCGCTGTATTCTCAAGAAGGCACTCATCCTGATCCGCTTTGGTCAACCGCAAAGAAACAGGAGAGTCTGTCCCAAAATATTGAAACGGAAATTGCTAAGGTTAGTCAAAAAAATACAATTACTCGAAGCGTTTTAACTCAGCGTATCAGTCTAAGAAATGTGCCGGTACCTACGGCAAATCCGGCAAGGGGCAATTCAGTTGCAGCCCAATCTTCTTTGGTTAGGGATGTGCAGTCTGCACTCTCAGATATCGGATTTTATACTGGTAAAATTGATGGAATATATGGCAATGGAACGAAGTCAGCGATTGTGAGCTTCCAACAGCGTGCCGGGATTATTCCCAATGGCGAAGCAAGTTATGGTCTTCTCAGTAATCTCAAGTCAGTGCAGGCAGTAACGGGTTCACAAGAAGTTAAAATTATTCCCAAAAAGAAGTCCGCAGTATCGTCTTTGCCGCAGGTCCTTGTATTCGATACAGAAACTGTTACGCGAATTCAAACAGGTCTCAAAGAAAATTTTGGCGATGAAAACATCAGCATTGATGGTGTAATGGGAAATCAGACTAAAAATGCCATCAAACGTTTCCAAAAGCGATTTAAGCTAAACGTATCCGGCGAGCTGGATAATAATACGATACAGAAAATGCTGTCTGTAGGAATTTTAACAAGCATTTGATTACATGCTCATAGTTGAGGGTTTTTTATGCGTCTGACCAGTGCCATGTGGTTTGCTGTTTTCATGCGGATGGAATCGGCAAGAGGGGCTTATGTTTCGGTTATAAAAACAGGTGCACAGCAGGCAGGTGCGTTGTTTATTATTCACAATCATCTTGATGGAACACAGAGTTTATATTCACCTGCACCTCAAGCACTTCTGGATGAGCCAGAAGGGGATGATCGTAAATTTGAGCGCGCATTGGATGCCGCAAGCCAGGAAGACATTGATGCTTGTCTTGAGAAGCAAAAAAATTTTGATCCTGACCTTTGGATTATAGAAACAGAGTCTGGTTCTGGCAAAATATCTCTTGCGATCGCAAAATCATAGGTTAAGTTTATGCAGTAAGCCTTGCTTCTGCGGAATTGTAGCCATCAAATTTATCCTAGGCTTGCAATGCAGCTCGCCTGTCACGCGCAGCAAGCGAAAGCGCAAACCGCGTTGCTTGCCTGTTTCCAGTTTCGGTAACTTGAGACTGGCCAAATACGGCGCCATGCTTTTTGAAAAAGAATACGCACTCGCTGCGATCCAAATTACTATATTTTTTCATAACAACTTTGAATATTTGAGCGCTTCGTCCAATATCGCGATTCATCATCAGCAACAACCTTGCTGCTGTTACTTCGGAAATTTCCAGTGCACGTAGCAATGTTGCTAGCATACCAGCATCTTGCCTGTTCATGAATTCAAGTGTCATCTTATGCTTTAAACCGCAGTAGTGTTGAATGGATGTAGTGAAAGCTTCCAAATCACTAGACCGTGCTGCTGCAAGTAGCTGGTTTTCCATTTGCTTGAGTGTAAGGTCATTGAATTCAGATTTGACAGGCTTGCCAGTGGGCTTGCGACCAAGCTTTCCTCCTCTGCTTGCTATTTGAAGCAATGATGAAGAGAGGTCTTTGGTTTTAGTTGAAGTAGTCGGTTTCTGGATTTTCGCTGTAAGGTTAGTTGTATTCTCAACGGCCTGTTTTATCCAATTTGTTCCAGGTTTTTCAGCCGTCAAGACTTCAACACTTTTTGGATTCTGACCGACCTCTGAATTTTTTTGCAAAGCAATTTTTATTTGCTGAGTTTCATTATCCAATGCCAGAAGGGCTTCTACATTGGATGGTTCAAGATCTTTACGTCTGGCAATCACCTTCGCATGTTCAAAAGAACATTTACCTATGATCAAGCTTAAATCCGAAGATTGTAAGACAGGGGAATACAGAAGCGGGAAACTTGCTATGCCAATTTCTTCCATAGACAGGAAGATAATTATTGCTTTTGGTGCATACTCGCTACGCGCAAGCATTTCAGCAAGCATTCTTTTTTCCATACCATTTGTATTGAGAACAAGAGTATAAAATTGCTCTCTAAACACTGCAATATCTTTCGCAGAAGGCCTGTTAAGCGTAGCAAAACGCATGGTTAAATCAACGAGTGTTGATTGACTTCGAGTAGGCTTTAAACTCCCTCGATTTGCTGTATTTGATTTTAAATATGCTTCTTGCAAAGCCCCATTCCCCTTCAAGTGATTCTCTTACTATAACATTTCCATGGAATATGTTTACAACTCACAGTACTAGACGCTATTGGATAAGGCGTTGAATTTTTTCATAAATGTGATT
>JAALLB010000132.1 GCA_011087745.1 Hyphomicrobiales bacterium
ACTATCCGTTGTGAATCAATAACTTAATAAAATCCTTATCCCGAATTCGCGTTATGTTAGTTGGCTGTCATGAAACTTAATGAAGACATTATTCTGATTGCCGGGCCAACTGCAAGTGGCAAGACATCTGCCAGTATTACATTGGCGCAAGACAATGATGCTGTGATTATCAATACAGATTCCATGCAAATCTATGAAGATTTGCAAATTGTTTCAGCGCGGCCGTCAGTTGAGGAAGTCGCTCAGGCACCTCATTATCTTTTTGGGCACAGGAGTGGCAATCAATCCTATTCCGTTGCGCATTGGCTGGATGATGTTCGTCCGTTGATGGAGAAGTTTATTTCTGAAAATCGGAAGATGATTTTTGTGGGTGGAACCGGATTGTACTTTAATGCGCTGACGGATGGCATTTCTCCCATGCCGGATATCGATGAAAAAATTAGTAAAAAGCTAAGGGCAATGGAAGATGTTCCTTCTGAAGAGTTGCACAAGCTGTTGGATGAAAAGGCTGCTAAGGAATTGCGGCCTAGTGATAAACAACGGATCAAACGCGCATTAGAAGTTTACCAGAGCACCGGAAAATCAATTGTTGATTGGCAGATGGAAAAGGGGTGTCCTTTAATCCCAGAATGTCTGACTATGAAGAAGTTTTTGGTTATGCCACCGCGGGCCACAATTCATGAGCGCATTAACATGCGTTTTGACATGATGGTTGAGGAAGGGGCGCTTCAAGAGATTAGGGCCCTGCTTAAAAAAGGCTTTCCGCAAACAGCGCCGGTTATGAAAGCAATTGGAGTGCCGCAATTGGCAGCCCATCTTGCAGGTGAGATGTTGTTAGAAGAAGCTATTGAAAAAGCAAAAGCTGCTACCCGCCAGTATGCAAAGCGTCAGAGTACCTGGTTTAATAATTCGTTCGGAGAAGGGTGGGAGAATTTTGCCATTGACGAATTGATATCTCATGCTAATGTTCTAACTGTAATTTTAATAGGGTAACGACAATAATGTCTAAAAAACTCGTGGTGGTTATGGTGCGTACACGCGTGATGGATCGTTAGAACCATCGCGAAAGCAGCGTGTACGCCGACAACAGCTCCCAAAGGGGGCTTTTTTTATGCCCTAAATCCTGTAAATGAACATAAGCAAAAAATATTCGAGAGAGACTATGAGTAAAAAACGAGAAATGACTGGCGCTGAGATGGTAGTTGAAGCCTTGAAGGATAACGGTGTAGATACACTGTTTGGCTATCCAGGCGGTGCTGTTCTGCCAATTTACGATGAAATCCTTCAACAGGAAGAGGTGAACCACGTTCTTGTTCGCCACGAGCAAGGCGCTGGCCATGCGGCTGAAGGCTATGCGCGTTCTACTGGCAAGGTTGGATGTTTGCTTGTGACCTCGGGGCCGGGGGCAACAAATGCTGTTACCCCTTTGCAAGATGCCTTGATGGATTCTATTCCTCTTGTTTGTATTACTGGTCAGGTGCCGACCCCTCTCATCGGCTCTGATGCTTTTCAGGAAGCAGACACAGTTGGTATTACCCGTCCATGTACAAAGCATAACTGGCTTGTTCGTGATGTTAACGAGCTTGCTCAGGTTCTGCATGAGGCATTTCATGTTTCTCAACATGGTCGACCAGGACCAGTGCTGATTGACATTCCCAAGGATGTTCAGTTTGCAACAGGCACGTATTTTCCGCCCGAAGAAGCTGACCTTTCCGGTTATAAGCCCAAATTAGCTGGCGAAATGAAACAGATTGAAGCTGCGGTTGCTCTAATGGCGAATGCCAAGAACCCGGTAATCTATTCTGGTGGCGGGGTTATTAATTCAGGCGACGAAGCCAGCCGTTTGCTTCGCGAGTTGGTTGAATTGACGAACTTCCCGATCACTTCAACCTTGATGGGATTGGGTGCTTATCCAGCTAGCGGTGATAATTGGCTAGGCATGTTGGGCATGCATGGAACCTATGAAGCAAACATGGTGATGCATGATTGTGATGTTATGGTTTGTGTTGGTGCGCGTTTTGATGATCGCATCACTGGTCGTATTGATGCGTTTTCTCCCAACTCAAAGAAAATTCATATCGATATTGATCCATCTTCAATCGGCAAGAATGTTCATGCGGATGTGCCGATTATTGGTGACTGCGAACATGTGCTTGAAGATATGGTTCGCTTGTGGAGAGCGCTAGATAAAAAGCCATCGACCAAAGATTTGAAACCCTGGTGGGATCAAATCAATACCTGGCGTGCGCGTAATTCGCTTGGCTATACAGAGAACAATGATGTGATCATGCCGCAATATGCGATAGAGCGTTTGTATGAGCTTACCAAGGATAGCAAGACTTACATAACAACGGAAGTTGGCCAGCACCAGATGTGGGCTGCGCAATACTATCATTTTGAAGATCCAAATCACTGGATGACATCTGGCGGTTTGGGTACCATGGGTTATGGTCTTCCAGCAGCACTTGGGGTGCAGATTGCTCATCCGGATGCGTTGGTGATTGATATTGCGGGTGATGCATCCATTCAAATGTGTATCCAGGAGATGTCGGCTGCAATTCAATATGGTGCACCGATCAAGATTTTTATTTTGAATAATCAGTACATGGGCATGGTCCGCCAGTGGCAACAATTGCTACATGGTAATCGTTTGTCGAATTCATATACTGAAGCAATGCCTGACTTTGTAAAATTGGCTGAAGCTTATGGTGCGGTTGGTATTCAATGTCATAAGCCGGGTGAACTTGATGATGCGATCATGGCGATGATTGATGAAGAGCGGCCGGTGATTTTTGATTGCCGTGTTGCAAATCTTGCAAACTGTTTCCCGATGATCCCATCCGGCAAAGCACACAATGAAATGCTTCTACCGGATGAAGCTACGGATGAAGTTGTTGGTTCTGCGATTGATGAAAAAGGCAAATCGCTGGTTTAAGGAAAGCTACAATGAAGCTGGCAGTTGGAAATAAACTATATTCTTCCTGGTCTTTGCGGGCAGGGATGCTTTTACGCGCGTTTGATATTCCTTTCGAGGAAACTGTCATCGCAATGTACAAGGGCGATACAAAGCAACGTATGCTGGAATATGGGCCGACTGGTAAAGTGCCTGCAATTCAGGATGGCGATATCAATATCTGGGAAAGCCTGTCGATCCTAGAATATGTCGCTGAGCGTTATCTAGATAAAAACATTTGGCCACTTGATGTGGCAGCTCGTGCGCATGCCCGTTCTGCGTGCTCTGAAATGCATGCAGGTTTTATGGGTATTCGTTCAGCTTGTCCGATGAACCTGACTGCCAGTTTTAAACCCAAGGATCGCGGCGAAGAAGTTGAAGCGGATGTCAGGCGTCTTGAAGAACTTTGGAATGAAGCGCGTTCTCGGTTTGGCGCTGGTGGTGATTTTCTTTACGGAGAGTTCTGTGCTGCTGATGCGATGTTTGCTCCAGTGGTCACTCGGCTTGATACGTACCAAATCCCGGTAAGTAAATCGATGCGTACATATATGGACGCTGTTTTAAATCATCCTGCTTTTCTTCAGTGGAAAGACGAGGCTTTTCAGGAACCCTGGTTCTTGCCGCACTATGAAGAAGGGGAAAGTGTTGATACCCGGTTTTACATGCCCGATGAGGGACGTTTATGAGTGAAAAACCATCCAGGTTGTTTGCTGATTATGCAATACTTGTTGCACTCGCAGCAATGTTTGGCGCGTCATTTATGATGACCAAAGTAGCTGTTGCCGAAGTGCCGCCTGCCACTATTGCGTTGATACGTATTGCGATTGGTGCTGCCATGTTGTTTCTTGTCATGCTAGGGGCAAAGCAAACGTTTCGAGCATTGCTTCCGCATTGGAAGTTGATCGGACTTGCCGGATTGACCTGTTCAGCCTTGTCCTTTTTCCTCATCTCTTGGGGACAGGCTCGAGTGGATGCCGGGTTAACCGCTATTCTAATGGCAGTGATGCCGCTGATCACTTTGGTACTGGCGCATTTCTTTACGGCGGATGAAAAGCTGAATGTGTTCAAAATTATTGGATTTTGCTTTGGTTTATTCGGCGTTGCTGTTTTGATTGGCTTTGACAAGCTGGCGAGTTTTGGTGATGAGACCATTCGCTCTTATGCAATTATGTTGGCGGCTTGTTGTTATGCCGTTCATGCTATTTTGTCTAAATATCTGACAGAGCTGCCAAGATATGCGGTGTCATCTGCCATCTATATTGTATCGGTTTTGATATTACTGCCTTTTGTTTTGTATCTGGATGCACCCTGGGAGTTATCCGTTTCAGGCTATTCCTGGTTTATGTTGATTTTGCTTGGCATCTTCCCGACTGGTCTTGGAATGCTCATGCTTTTTGCCATTATTGAACGCCAGGGCGCAGCTTTTCTTAGCCAAATTAATTTTCTCGTGCCGGTCTTTGGTGTGATGTGGGCGATAGCACTACTCAACGAAACCTTGCCGCCAAATGCGCTTCTCGCGCTAATAATTATTCTCGCAGGCGTTGCAATCGCCCGTTTTAAATTTAACCGACAAACAAACAAGAAATCAGTGGAGCAAATATTATGAACGCTAAAAAAGCACACGAAAGCGGAACCGGCTCAGCCTATTTCATCGTAGAAAACAAAGAAACACCGCGCACCCATGTATTGGCGGTCATCGTCGACAACGAACCAGGGGTGCTGGCGCGAGTAATTGGCCTGTTTTCGGGCCGTGGCTATAATATTGAAAGCCTGACGGTGTCTGAAACAAGTCATGATAACAAGGTTTCGCGGATTACGATTGTTTCTTCTGGAACATTGCAGGTGCTTGATCAGATCAAGAAACAGTTGGAACGTATGGTGCCCGTACATCGTGTGGTTGATTTGACCTTGAATGCTGAACTTAACGGCCATGAAAAACCTATTGAGCGGGAACTTGCGATGGTTAAGGTTGCAGGTCTTGGTGAAAACCGTGTTGAAGCCATGCGTTTGGCAGATGCGTTTCGTGCCCAGGTAATTGATGCTTCAACCGAACATTTTACATTTGAGATTACTGGCCGGATTACCAAAGTAGAGCAGTTTATTACCATCATGGAGCCACTTGGACTTGTTGAGGTTTGCCTTACAGGCGTTGCAGCCGTTAGCCGCGGCAAGGATGGGATGTAGTGTCTAAACTCGCTATTGGTTCCTTCCGGCTCGAAGGACACATAGATATTCCAACTGATCGTATTGGCCAAGTTAGCGAGGCGCTCAAGGAGCACATTCGTTTAACTCGCGAGGAAGAGGGTTGTATTTTCTTTAATGTTGATGCCAGTCCTGATGTTGAAGGCCGTTTTCGGGTTTCAGAAGCATTTAAAGACAAAACTGCCTTTGATGCACATCAGGTGAGGGCTGGCAATTCAGCTTGGGCAGAGGCCAGCAAAGGTATTCCGAGGTAATACAAGACTTGGGAAGCACAGTACTAGACTCTTGATCTGAATGCGTTGGTGAGTTTAGGTTTTGAAC
>JAALLB010000133.1 GCA_011087745.1 Hyphomicrobiales bacterium
AAAAACCCTTAACCGCACTTTCTCATTCAACGTTCGGTAACTTGGCAATACCCCTAGATACTATACGGGTTATGTAAGAGGCGTTGCGGTTGGAGGTTATGATCCGGTTGCCTATTTCACTCAAGGCAAACCCGTTAAAGGAAGCACAGCCTTTTCAACCAAATGGGACGGTGTTACCTGGCGCTTTGCCAATACCCAAAATATGGAGAAGTTTTTGAGCGCTCCACAAAAATACGCTCCCCAATTTGGCGGATATTGCGCTTATGCGGTTGGCACTGGAACGATTGCAAAAGGTAATCCAAACAACTGGAAAATTGTAAATGGAAAGCTTTATCTCAATATTACTCGCGACATCCAAAACACTTGGGAACGCAAGCAATCTTATTATATCAAACAGGGTAATAAAAACTGGCCCCGCGTCCTCAAATAAGATCTGATCGAGTTAGCTCTTTAATTAACTGCAAAAAACTACCATATAGTGCCTGAATAGTTTTATTTCAGGGTTCAACATGCCAAATCCATATTCCATTCTGGGAGTACAAAAATCTGCTGACGACAAGGCAATAAAATCTGCCTTTCGCAAGCTTGCAATGAAATATCACCCGGATCAAAATGCTGACAACAAGAATGCCCAAGCTAAATTTGCCGAGATAAATCAGGCATATGAGATTATTGGCGATAAGGAAAAGCGTGCTCAATACGATTGTGGTGAAATTGACGACGAAGGAAAGCCAAAGTTTGCCGGTTTTCAGGGTGGCGGACACCCTGGTGGCAACCCATTTGGTGGAGGACCACAAGGTGGTAGCCATTTTGGCCGCGGTGCTGAAGACATTCTAAGTGAGATATTCGGTTCTGCCTTTGGTGGCCAGGCACAAGCTCAACGGCGTGGCGGCAATCCTTTTTCCGGCATGGGTGGGCAACCCCATCAACAAAGACAGGCATCTCCGTCACTAGATTTGGAAATGAAAGCCGGCGTCACCATTGAAGATTCCATGCGCGGAAAAACCACTGTACGCATGCCAGATGGCAAACAAATGTCAGTTTCTATTCCACCAGAAGCTGAAAATGGGCAGGTTATCCGCCTCAAGGGCCAAGGAAAGAGTGCTCCTGGGCGTCAATCCGGTGCAGCATTGGTCACACTTGTTATGAAATCTCATGCAAAATTCAGGCGAGATGGAGTAGATTTAAGAAGTGATGTGGCCGTACCGCTGGAAACCGCTGTTTTGGGTGGAAAAGTAGCTGTGGAAACGATTGATGGCAAAATATCGCTCAATATACCCGCAGGTACTGATTCCGGTAAAATATTCAGGTTAAAGGGCAAAGGTTTGCCCAAGAAATCAGGTGGTTTTGGTGATTTGCTGGTTTCATCTTCAATTCAACTTCCGGATAAAGACTTGAAACATTTGGTAACCTTCTTTGAGAATTTGAAGTCAGAACAATAAGAAAGCCTGCTTGCGGGGTTCGGTGTCTTATGGCATACCCCTTGTCAATGAAAACTACTGGGTCGATAGGGCTGGCCACGGAAATTTGTCTTTCTAACAGTAGTTTGTCACTGCATTTGGAGAAAATTTGATGAGTGTTACCAGTGGGCTGATGGCTGGCAAACGCGGGCTTATAATGGGTGTTGCGAACAATAGTTCAATTGCTTGGGGCATTGCGAAAGCATGTGCCGATGCAGGTGCTGAACTTGCTTTGACTTACCAAGGTGAAGCGTTGAAAAAACGCGTTGCTCCTTTGGCAGAAGATTTGGGAGCAATTATTGCTGGCGAATGTGATGTTTCTGATCCTGCATCGATCGATGCCGTGTTTGAGAACATAGAAAAACAATGGGGCAAGATTGATTTTCTTGTTCATGCAATTGCCTTTTCCGACAAGGATGAACTTACAGGTCGTTATGTTGAAACGACAGCAGACAATTTTCGCAAAACAATGGATATTTCTGTTTATTCGTTTACTGCCGTTGCGCAGCGCGCTGAAAAATTGATGAAAGACGGTGGTTCCCTAGTAACTCTTACTTACTATGGCGCTGAAAAAGTGATGCCTCACTATAACGTCATGGGCGTTGCCAAGGCAGCTCTTGAAGCATCTGTTAAATATCTGGCAGTTGATCTGGGTGGCAAGGGCATTCGTGTAAATGCAATTTCTGCCGGTCCGATCAAAACACTTGCTGCAGCTGGTATTGGTGATTTTCGTTATATCCTAAAGTGGAATGAATATAACTCACCACTGAAGCGCACTGTAACGATTGATGAAGTGGGCGATTCTACCATGTACCTGCTTTCAGATCTTTCGCGCGGTGTAACAGGTGAAGTTCATCATGTGGATTCTGGTTACCATACAGTTGGTATGAAAGCTGTTGATGCGCCGGACATTTCAGTGGTGAAAGAATAAACTCACGTGTCTTCTTCCAGTTCTGGCGCAAAACTTTATTACATTCGTCACGGACAGACTGATTGGAACGCAGAATTGCGTTTTCAGGGCCAAAGAGATATTCCCCTCAATGATTTCGGCCGTGCACAAGCCAAACGCAATGGCGAGAAGCTTTTCGAAAAAATCGGCAATGGTGAAGGCTGCACGTTCATCTCGAGCCCGCTTTCGCGGACCCGTGAAACCATGGAGATTATCCGCGGTGAAATGGGGCTTGATAAAAGCGACTATGCTTTAGATAAACGGCTGGTTGAGATCTCCTATGGCGACTTTGAAGGCAAGACCAAGCCCGAATTGAAAAAGCTCAATCGCGAGATGTTTTTGAACAGAAAACAAAATGCCTGGAATTTTCGCCCCAATAATGGTGAGAGCCAGGCAGATACTCTTGTGCGCGTTGCGCAGTGGTATGATGGGCTGGATGCGAACAAAACCTATGTCGTAACCGCCCACGGAGCTGTAGGGCGCGTGGTTCGGTTTTACCTTCTGGGCATAAGCGAACAGGAGGCTGCGACCTTCGTGTTTCCACAGGATAAAGTCTTTGAAATCACCAAAGGCAGTGAAATCCGTTTTTAGCGCTAATCCCGCGCTTTCCATTCAACAAACTTTCCTCTAGAAAAGCTTTGTAATTCATTGGGAAGTTTTGATGTCATTAAATTCGTTCGGACATTTATTTAAAGTTACAACCTGGGGCGAAAGCCACGGTGTTGCGATTGGCTGCGTGGTGGATGGGTGTCCTCCAGGTATCGAATTTACGATCGCAGAAATTCAGGCGTACTTGGATAAGCGCAAGCCGGGTCAATCCAAATTCACGACGCAGCGCAATGAAGCCGATGCTGTTGAGATTTTATCCGGCGTCATGGCGCATGAAAAAAAACCGGATGTGCTCATTTCCACCGGCACGCCAATATCAATGATGATCCGCAATACAGATCAGCGCTCGAAGGACTATGGCGACATTAAAGACCGCTACCGTCCTGGGCATGCGGATTATACCTACGATCTTAAATACGGCATTCGCGATTATCGTGGCGGTGGCCGTTCATCTGCCAGAGAAACAGCAACCCGTGTTGCTGCAGGCGGATTGGCGCGCAAGATTGTTCCTGGCATGCTGGTGCGTGGTGCCATGGTGCAAATGGGCACCATCAAAATTAACCGCGACAACTGGGACTGGGACGCAGTTAATCAAAATGATTTCTTCTGCCCTGATGCAAGTGTGATTGACGAGTGGGCTGACTATCTTGATAAAATTCGCAAAGACGGTCTATCCGTTGGTGCTGTGATTGAGGTTGTTGCAGAAGGGGTTCCTGCAGGCATTGGTGCACCTGTTTATGCCAAACTTGATCAAGATATTGCTTCACACTTGATGTCCATTAATGCGGTAAAAGGCGTTGAAATTGGCAATGGCTTTGAAGCGGCAGAAATTACCGGACTGGAAAACGCTGACGAGATGCGAATGAGCCATAATGGGGATGTACAATTTCTCTCCAACAATGCTGGCGGTGTTTTGGGCGGCATAGCAACAGGGCAACCTGTTGTTGCCCGATTTGCGGTCAAACCCACATCCTCCATGCTCACAAAAACCAAAAGCGTAACTGCCAAGGGTGAAGAAGTGGACGTCATGACCAAAGGTCGCCATGACCCTTGTGTTGGCATAAGAGCGGTTCCTATTGGCGAAGCCATGGTAGCTTGCGCAATCGCAGATCATTACCTGCTTCATCGCGGACAAACTGGAAGAATTTAAGTTACATGAGTTACAATCAACAAAAAATTGTAGATGCCATTCGTGCGTTTGAAAGTGGTGAAATCGTCGTTGTAATAGATGATGATGACCGTGAAAATGAAGGCGATCTAATTGTTGCTGCGGTTCATTGCACCGCTGAGAAGATGGCTTTCATCATTCGCCACACCTCCGGCATTGTTTGCGCTCCGATGACCAACACCGAAGCAAAACGACTTAACCTAAATCCGATGGTCTCTGACAATGATGATCCCCATGCAACCGCGTTTACCGTATCGGTTGATTACAAGCATGGTACAACAACCGGCATATCCGCGGATGATAGAACCTCAACGGTTCGAGGACTGGCGAACCCTAACTCTGGCGCTCAAGATTTCTCACGGCCTGGCCACGTATTTCCTCTGGTTGCCAAGGAAGGCGGCGTGTTAATGCGCTCAGGTCATACGGAAGCTGCCGTTGATTTATGTAAACTGTCTGAACTGCCGGAAGTTGGTGTAATTTCTGAACTTGTAAACGATGATGGCACGGTAATGCGCGGGCCACAGGTCATTGCATTTGCGGAGGCCAACAATCTTCAGACGGTTTCTGTTTCTGATTTGATTTCCTATCGCCAAAGACAAGAAAGCCTGATCGACCGTGTTGACAGTTTTGCCATTGATACGGCATCTGGCGAAGCGCATGCATTTACCTATAAAACCAAATGGGACACCATGCACCACTTGGCTGTTGTTTATGGCGATGTTCGTGACGGGCAAAATGTGCCAGTTCGATTGCAAATTGAATCTGTTCTGAATGATGCATTTGGCGCAAACAACCAACTGCGGGATATGATGGAGAAAATGTCTGATGCCGGTCGCGGTGTGATTGTCTATCTTCGCGAAGGTTCTGTTGGCGTTGCAACTGCTGGGCATGGTCGCTTAAAAGAAGCACTTGGTGCCAATGATCGCGATGATCATGCTACCGCTCAAAGCCGTGAGGATGAATGGTTGGAAATTGGTCTTGGTGCACAAATTTTGAAAGACCTTGGCATTCAATCCATCCAGCTATACGCTTCTCGCGAAAGACATTATGTGGGCCTTGAAGGCTTTGGTATCGAGATTACGGAAACTTTGACCGAGGATAATTGATTTTGAAAAACCTATTAAAGTTTCTTATTTCCCTTTGCGTTGTTGGCGCATTTGGGTTGCAAGCATCGGCTCAATCGCAAAACATTCCTACTGGCAACAATCCGCTTATCAACCAACTGGCACCACAATGGGTATACTCCGAGTCCTTGAAAATCTGATTATTTGGGGTTGACGTTTCAGGC
>JAALLB010000134.1 GCA_011087745.1 Hyphomicrobiales bacterium
GCCTGAAACGTCAACCCCAAATAATCAGATTTTCAAGGACTCGGAGTATAGTTACAAAAAATCAACAAATATTACACAATATTTGGTGAGCGCTTACGGCAAGCGCTGGCCACCAGAGTATTGTTTTTTGCCATGAACATGCGGGCGCAAAAGTTCCGTCGGGCCACCTGCAGCAATCGGACGTTCTGCAAAACGGCCCAAAGAGTGCATCCGGTCATACATAACAATTGCCCCAGCCATTGCCACATTAATACAGAAGTTCATCGGAATTTTTACCGTGAACTCACATTTCTCAATCATCGCAGCTGAAAGCGAGCCGCCCTCGGGTCCAATAACATAAGCAGCTTTTGCAGGATGTCTGAAACTAGGTAATTCAACCGCATCGGGCGTTAATTCAACACCAACCAGGCGACAATCATCCGGTAATCGCATTTCATCAACTGTATCATAAGAATACCAAGGCGGATGATCTTGCGATTTGGTGGTATCCGATCCCGGCTTGCCAATCGCCTTTGTTGGAGCAACCGTAAAGATAAAACTTGCACCAAAACCATGTCCGGAACGGGCAAGGTTACCGAAATTTAGAGGTTTGGAAATTCCCTCAACTCCAATACCGAAATAACCACGCATAATAATTAACTTCTTAAAGTGAATGTTCAGCACAGGACTTACGGAAACATCGACCAGAAGTCTATATCTATTGTAATTTTGTTAGTCTGAAAGCGGCTCACCCTCGAGCGCTTTTTTGGCAGCAATTCTGTGGCTATTTGTGATGCTGCCACTGATTGCAGTAAAGGCAACCGTTAATACGGTCAGATCATCTGTCAGGCCAAACCCAACAAGAAAATCTGGTATAGTGTCTAAAGGTAGAACAAAATAGGCAAGTGCAGCCAACAAGATCCCGCGCACTTTATTGGGTGTTTGCGGATCTAGCGCACAATAATAAGCCGCCGCTACATCCTCAATAAATGGAACACGGTTTGCCGTTTCGCGAAGTTTTACCCAGAATTTTTCTTTCAAGGTTTGCTTGCGTTCAGCATTTTTGTCTTCGTTGTCAGAAAACAAAATCTCATCAATCTGCGCTTTTTTCATACACCTCTCCTTCCCATATAATTGGGGATTCGGTGCCAATTATTCAAGATTGAGCGATTTTATCCATTGCCTTGGCAAGTTTAAAATCAAGTTCGGTCAAACCACCCACATCATGCGTGGCAAGCGTCACATCAACTGTTTTATAAACATTGAACCACTCAGGGTGGTGATCAATTTTCTCGGCAATAAGGGCAGATTGGCTCATAAACCCGAATGCCTGAACAAAGTTTTTGAACACAAAACCTTTTTGAATAGCCTCGCGTCCATCAACCAAGTTCCAGCCATCAACTTCACTCATGCAGGACTTGATCTGATCTTCGGTTAATCTGACGGATCGTGACATCTTAAACCTCCCTTGCGTGTTTCTTACTGGCAAACTTTTTCAAGCAGTACTGACGTTGAAGGTAAAATCTTATCAACAATGACAGCAATTCCCTCTTTGGTAGGGTGAATGCCATCCGCCTGATTTAACGTTGCATCTGCCACCACACCATCCAGAAAAAATGGGTAAAGTTCTACACTGTGTTTTTTAGCCAATTGGGCATAAATCGCGTTAAAAGCAGCCCCATATGCAGGACCCATGTTGGGCGGCGCCATCATACCAGCTAGCAAGACCTCAATTTTTTTCTCTTTAAATTTGACAATCATTGCATCAAGGTTTTGCTGCGTAACTTCAGGAGAAATACCGCGTAATGCATCATTCGCGCCCAGTTCAAGAATAACAGCATCTGTCCCTTCACCAATAGACCAATCAAGACGTGCCAACCCGCTTGTTGTCGTATCGCCGGATACACCTGCGTTAATCACCTCCAGTTTCATACCCTGTGCTATAAACTCCTTGGCCAGTTGTTCGGGAAATGCTGCACCCGGTTCAAGCCCGTAGCCAGCAACTAGACTATCTCCAAAAACAACAAGTTTCTTGCCCTCACACGCATTCGTATTTGCACTTGCGGGTGCCAAATTTACCCAAGTGAAAGCAAAGATTGCTAAAATGTAATAAAAAAGTGGTTTCATTTCCAACGCATAATCCCATATAGAAATATTCAATCTTATATATATTTGGACACTTATACATCGTGAAACAAGACGTAACTCAATCAACTTCTGCAATCTTTCTTGAAAATCTTCAACTAACATTGGGAGAAGATGCTTCAAGAGTTCACGTTCTCAAGGGAATTGATATTGAAATCCAAAAGGGAACTTCAACAGGAATTGTTGGACCTTCTGGTTCTGGAAAATCGACCTTGTTAATGGTGATTGCCGGCTTGGAACGCATTGATGAAGGTCGCATTGTCATTAATGGCACAGACATCACCAAATTAAACGAAGATCAGCTGGCAGCTTTCCGCGGCAAGCATGTTGGCATTGTCTTTCAATCATTCCACCTCATTCCAAATATGACAGCCATTGAAAATGTGGCTGTACCGTTGGAACTTTCAGGTGACCCAAAGGCATTGGAAAAAGCAAAGACTGAGCTGGAAGCAGTTGGCCTGGGTCATCGTCTAAATCACTACCCAGGACAATTGTCAGGTGGTGAACAACAACGCGTCGCACTGGCCCGTGCGCTTGCACCAGAACCAACGGTCCTGATTGCGGATGAACCAACCGGCAACCTTGATGGTGAAACCGGCGTTCAAGTTGCAAACCTCCTGTTTGAACGTCAGCGCGATAAAGGCCTGACGCTTGTACTGGTCACGCATGATCTTGATTTGGCTCAACAATGCGATCGAACAATTTCTGTTCGTTCCGGTGTCATAGAGGACATCAATGTCTAATCAGGCCAAAAACTTCATACCCGGCATCGCTCTGGCGCTTCAATTTGCCATGCGCGAGTTGCGCGCAGGTCTTCGTGGCTTTTATATTTTCCTTGGCTGTATTGCACTTGGCGTGGCGGCAATAAGCGGCGTAAATTCTGTCGCCAATTCCATAACGCAGGGAATTGCATCTGAAAGCCAGGCCATCCTTGGAGGTGATCTTTCGTTTTCGTTAGTTCAACGGGAAACCAACAAAGCCCAAATGGACTTCCTCAAGTCCAAAGGCGAAGTTAGTCAGATCATCACCATGCGGGCAATGGCAAGAAACACTGTAGCCGAAGAACAAACCCTGGTTGAACTCAAGGCAGTTGATAACGCTTATCCACTCTATGGCGATTTTGAACTTCAAGAAGGCAATATTTTCAGGCTTGCAGAAAACGAGATTTTGGTCGAACCTTTGGTACTTGAGCGCCTTGGCGTAAAACTTGGTGACAGCCTGGAAATCGGTTCTGCTCAGTTTATCCTGAAAGATGTCATCCTCAACGAGCCGGATAAACTTGGATTAAACATCGGATTTGGTCCAAAGCTTTTATTGTCTTTGGAAGGAATGGAAAGAACAAGTTTAATCCAGCCAGGCTCCCTCTTGCGCTATCACTACCGCGTTAAATTGAACGATCCTTCAACAGGCAATCTGGAAAGCACTATTGAAGAAGCCAACGAAACCTTTCCTGATGTCGGCTGGCGCATTCGTTCTCAAAAAAACGCAGCACCGGCTCTTTCGCGTAGCATTCAGCGGTTTACGGAATTCCTGACCCTTGTTGGTCTAACGTCCCTCATCGTAGGCGGCGTTGGAGTTGCTAATGCAACCAGAGCCTATCTTGAAACCAAACGCTCTGTCATCGCGACGCTAAAAAGTCTCGGCGCTCCTAGACAATTTGTTTTCCAACTTTACCTCATTCAAATCCTGATCATGGCCGCCATCGGTATTTTTATGGGTTTGTTGTTGGGTATAGCAATGCCGTACCTCGCGCGATATTTTATGGGAGATATTTTGCCGATTTCTGAAGGGGCACTATTCTTTCCATATGCACTGTTACCGGGAATTCTTTACGGTTTTCTGACCGCACTTATTTTTGCAATATGGCCTCTTGCCCTTTCAAGAGATGTCCAACCAACCGACCTCTTCCGAGCCAGCAGTTATAGTCGCAAAACAAACTTACCTAGAGTGTCATACATTCTTGTTCTGGCGATCCTTGTCGTCAGTCTTGTAAATTTTGCAGTCTATTTTTCACAAAGCCGCTTTATCGCAATTGTCTTTACTGGAGCAATTGCCTGTTCATTTCTGTTACTACAAGGCGTTGCAATTCTCATACAATATATTGCCAGAAAAGCACCTTCTTCGAAATCCCCAGCTCTGCGTATGGCCGTTGCCAACATCCATCGCCCTGGCTCTTTAACGTCATCAATTATCTTGTCATTGGGGCTGGGTTTGGCGCTTCTCGTTGCACTGGCCACAATCGATGGCAACTTGCGAAGTCAGATTTCAAATAACATTCCAAAAAATGCGCCGGACTTTTTCTTTGTAGATATTCAAAATGACGAAATCGATGCTTTTCGCGAAACTTTGGAAGATGCAGCTCCTCAAGGTAAAACCATAGCTGTGCCCATGTTACGCGGGCGCATCGTATCGTTGCGCGGAATTGAAGCAGAAAATTACCCCGTCGAAGCAAGTGGCGCATGGGTACTCAATGGCGACCGCGGAATAACCTACGCAAAACGCACTCCGGAAAACTCCACTCTTTCCAAAGGTGAATGGTGGTCTGAGGACTACAGCGGCAACCCCCTTGTCTCCGTTAGTGCTGAGGAAGCGGGAGAACTCAACCTTTCAATTGGCGATCAAATCACCGTCAATGTTCTGGGACGCAACATTTCAGCCGAAGTTGCAAATTTCCGAGATGTCCAATGGGAAACCTTGGGCATTAACTTCGTCTTTGTCTTTTCACCCAATACATTCGCAGGTGCGCCGCACTCCTATCTTTCAACACTTACTGCCGGATCAAATGTTGAAGAAGGATTTGACGGTAAATTGCTCAAACGCCTCTCAAAGGAATATCCTGCAGTTACTGCGGTTCGAATTCGTGATGTCCTGACAACCGTAAATACACTCATCAGCCAATTATCAACGGCAATAAGAGCTGCTGCATCAATTGCGCTGATTTCATCCGTTTTGGTACTTGCAGGCGCCCTTGCGGCCGGAAATCGCGAACGGGTTCATGATGCGGTTGTTCTAAAAACTCTTGGTGCTACGAGACCAACCTTAATTAGAATGTTAATCATGGAATATGCACTTCTTGGCCTTGCAACGGCAATTTTTGCGATTTTGGCGGGTAGTTTGGCGGCCTGGTTCGTAATTTCGGTGATTATGACCTTCCAATTCGTATTGTTACCGGGTGTTGCAGCCGGAACAATCCTTGCTGCACTTGGCTTTACGATCATTTTGGGCCTGGTTGGAACCTGGAGAATACTGGGTCAAAAGGCTGCCCCAATCCTCCGGGAGCTCTAAAACTTAACTATACTCCGAGTCCTTGAAAATCTGATTATTTGGGGTTGACGTTTCAGGCT
>JAALLB010000135.1 GCA_011087745.1 Hyphomicrobiales bacterium
CGTATCATATCACACCAAAACATTCGGGTTTTGGAGTAGGATGGGTATAACGTTACTTTTCACAATCCCAAACCCATTCCTGAATGAAGATATACCCACTGCGATGAATTACCGGTTCGACAATTTCATTTACTTTTTCATCATTCTTGCCGTTGGAACACTGGCATATTCATGGAGAACGGTCTGGGCCATAGGCACATGGGTTGCCCTGCTTTGGCTGACAAGTTTTGTTGGTGTCATATGGTTTGGACATGAAGTACCCCAACTCAGTGAAGCAGCCGCAACTGCATTTGCGGGCCATTCGATCGTCAGTTATGAGCTCGATCCAAACAGCGTTCAACCCAATGTCCGCATTCAGGAAATGGTGGTCTTTGTACTGGTAGCAGGCATTCTTGCAGTTAAAGGATGGCGCTCAAACCAGCTGCTAATGAGACAGGCTAACATCGCGACTGAACGTGCAAACCTTTCTCGATATTTCCCATCAAGCCTGGTCGATGTATTGGCTTCAACTGAACATGATATCGGGGCTGTCAGAAGCCAGGATGTTGCAGTTCTGTTTACCGATATCGTTGGATTTACCCAATATGCAGAACAACATTCCCCGGAAGAAGTAATGAGTTTGCTACGCGATTATCATGCTCTGGTGGAACGTGCCATTTTTACCAATCAAGGCACTCTCGACAAATATCTGAGAGATGGTGTTATGGCGACTTTTGGTACACCGGAAACCAAACCGGAAGATGCTGCCAACGCCCTCAATGCTGCGCTACAACTCATCAATGAAACAAAAGCTTTCAACGAAAACCGCAACAAAGAAGGTCTTCCATCTGTTGAAGTGTCAATTGGAGTTCACTTTGGTCCAGTGATATTGGGCGATATTGGTCCTTCAAGAAGACTGGAGTTTGCCGTTGTTGGAGACACGGTCAATGTAGCAAGTCGGCTCGAGGCATCTACTCGCGAACTTGGCTGTCAATGCGTTGTAAGCGAAGACGTCATGCGTATGGCGCATTCAACTAGCCCAAAAAATCAACCCCCGAAAAATGGGTTTACAGCACGCGAAGCAATAAAATTGCGCGGTCGATCGACACCAATAGATATCTGGACGGTGTAATAAAAGTGCAACCTTAAATTCTCCGGACGCCGATCGGCAATTCATAGAGATAAGCAATACGTTCTATTGCTGGCAGTAGGGGTTCTGATGTCACGTCCATGCTGTTTCCGTTTGCGTGAAGTAGCTGGCCGTCTCCCTGGGCAATGCCGACGTGGCCACGCCAGAAGATTAAATCCCCGCGCTCAATGTTATCATAGCTTTCGCCGGCATCTATCTCTTCACCAAGAGTTGCTGCTTGCATGTCTAAATCGCGCAGTATGTTTTGACCACACATGAACATTGCAAGCTTGATCAAACCCGAGCAATCCAACCCAAAGGCGGTTGTTCCTGCCCATAAATAAGGCGTTCGCAATAGAGTTGCAGCAACACGAACATAATCCTCTTCATGCTCATTTTTGGGCCGAATGTGGTGGGCAATGATGGCTTCACCGGCGTCCAAAATATTATAGTTCGTACCGCGTCTTTCTTCTTCACCAATAATCACCAGCCCCGTACCCATTGAGCGCATGCCCTTATCGGGAAGCTTCAAATCGGGTTCCGGATAAAGGAACGTTCGCGGTACGCAAACCAAATGGGTGATGGGCTTAACATCATATTTGAGCGTTTTTGTTTCAAGCCAGCCGACATAATTATCCCGCTCAGCTTGAACCCAAGCCCATCCGTTCTTTTCATCGTAGACTTTAACATCTTCTCCAAACATCAACTGGGTATCAATTGCGCAGTCTCGCTCCGGATTCTTTCGTAACTCTGTAAAAGCAACAGCAATACGGGCTGGCTTTCCGGTTGATGAAATTACAATGCCGTTTTCATCAAGCAAGTTTAGACGACGATCCAACGGATCAAGGGTTGGCAGTTTCGAAGTCATGAAATCATTTCCGCTTTTTGAGAAATTAGATCAGCAAGTTTTTCCAGATAAAGCGCGCCTTCAACAGTTCGGCTAATAATCACGTTGCGCCTATCACTTTCATCGCGTCTTCTGGTTACCAATTTCATGCGCCCCATTGTATCAAGTGCTCGCGTAATTACAGGTTTGGTAACACTAAGATGCGCAGCAAGACCTCTCACTGTATGCGGTGGAGTTTCCAGATAGACAATTAGCAAGATAGCCATTTGGCGCTGCGTTAAATCTTTTTCCCCATCCTGCACCAGTGCAATGCCGACTTGATGCCATAGCTTTAACGCTTGGCCTAGATTGATATTAAGATTTGTCATAATCCAAGTTTAACTTCATTTCGTTAACGAAATCAAATCTCATGCCCACTATCTATCATTTCCAGTATTTGTTTTTGATCACCTCAAAGAGTGTCCGAATGCCTTGTGCTTCGCCGCCAATTGGCATCCAGGGTTTTGCAGAAGGCGTCCATCCATAAATATCAAAATGCGCCCAGGATTTGGCGTGCTCAACAAAACGAGACAGAAATAATCCGGCAGTGATTGAGCCTGCAAATCCGCCAGTTGAAATGTGATTTACATCGGCAATCTTTGAAGACAGCATTTTTTGATAAGAGTCCCAAAGCGGCATGCGCCACAAGGGATCAAAAACATCCATTGATGTCTCAGAGATTGCGTGAGCCAATTCATCATCATCTGTATAAAAGGGTGGTAAATCCGGTCCAAGCGCGACACGCGCGGCACCAGTCAGCGTTGCCATGTCGATCATCAGATCGGGCTTTTCTTCATCACCGAGCGCAAGTGCATCCCCCAATATCAAGCGGCCTTCTGCATCGGTATTGCCAATTTCAACGCTAATTCCCTTGCGACTTGGCAGAATGTCACCCGGACGAAATGCATTGCCTGAGATTGCATTTTCCACTGCAGGTACAAGGAGACGTAAACGCACCGGCAATTTTGCATCCATTATCATTTGGGCGAGTGCAATTGTGTTTGCGGCCCCGCCCATGTCTTTTTTCATTAGTGCCATGGAATTACCCGGCTTGATGTTCAATCCACCGCTATCAAAAATTACACCCTTGCCAACCAAGGTGACCTTTGGATGTCTGGCATTACCCCATTTCAAATCCACTAATCTAGGCGCATCTATACTTGCTCTGCCAACGGCATGGATCATAGGAAAGTTTTTATTTAGTAGCGCGTCGCCCTTAACAACGGAAACCTGCGCTTTAAATTTGCGACCCATCGTGCGAATGATTTTTTCTAGTTCATCGGGACCCATTTCGTTAGCTGGGGTGTTGATGAGATCGCGCGCAAGAAAACTTGCTTCGGCTTCTCTAATTATGTCGCCAGCATCAACACTTTTTGGCAACACAAGTTTAGCGTCTTGTACATTCCTGTTATTGTACTTGGTGAAACGATAGGCACCTAACATCCACCCTAAACTAGCCAAATGCGGATCATCCAGATCGCCCTCAAAATGATAATTTCCCGCTGGAAGGCTCGAAGCCAATTTGCCAGCATCCATTGGTTGTTCAGTTTTCCCGAAAAGAACACAAACAAGCGCGCCTTTTGGGTCTGAACACAATAAAACCCTGCCAGATTGCCCGGAAAAGCCATTTGCCTTTGCCCAAGTTTTTTGATCCGCTGGCAAACCTTTCGTGTCGTTGACCACATGAATTGGGGTGGATTTTGAGCGGGTCTTGGCGATAGGCAAATCTTGCATGTTTTTCTCCAACTGAGAATGCCTCAAAACACAAAAATTAACGAAGCATTAGGGTTAACAGATTATTTATAAAAGAATCAGTTTTTCTTAATATGACCCGTGTGGGTTGAAAGCGACAGAGCGACCATGCAGAAAAAAACAAAAACCAATCCTTCAGCATTAGCTATTCTAACGTTAGCATGTACGATTGCCTTGTCAGCCTGTGCAAAAGACCCAAGATCTACTGGCTCAATTCGGGGAATAAAGAAACCCATTGAGCAGATGTCCGTTTCTGAATTAAATTATACGGCGTCTCAGCTTGGCAAACAATATGACCGAAATCCACGCAGCAAACCGATAGGCCTTATGTATGCTGATGTATTGCGTTCCACTGGTCGCAATGAGCAAGCTTTGGCAGTCATGCAACAAGTTGTAATTAAACATCCAACAGATAATGATGTTCTTTCAGCTTACGGAAAATCGCTGGCTGCAACTGGTAATTTCAAGAAAGCACTTAAAGTTATTCAACGTGCACAACGTCCAGACCGTCCAGATTGGCGGTTGTTTTCAGCACAGGGCGCGATTCTTGATCAGCTAGACCAATCAGAGGCAGCACGCGTGCAATATCGAAAGGCTCTGGACATGGTTCCAAATGAACCTTCAGTCCTATCAAATCTTGGAATGTCTTATGTACTTACAGGTGATTTACGCGCTGCGGAAACTTACCTTCGTCGCGCAATACAGCAACCTGGTGCAGATAGCCGAGTACGCCAAAACCTGGCACTTGTAATTGGCCTTCAAGGTAATTTTGAAGAAGCAGAAAAAGTTGCTGGTGGCGAACTTGACCAAGCAGCGGCACAAGAAAACATAAAATTCCTTCGCCAAATGCTGTCGCAACAGTCTGCCTGGAACTTACTAAAAAATACGGATGGCGAACAACCTGCGAAAACTGAATAGCCCCCAAATTTTACAATCCACCCGAAGATAGAAATGGGTGATTGCTTCTCATTACAACTTCATATATCTGTTTGCCGTTCTCAGGGCGGGGTGCAATTCCCCACCGGCGGTAGGCAGTTTAGTTCTGCAAGCCCGCGAGCGCTTCTTATTATAAAAGGAAGGTCAGCAGATCAGGTCAAATTCCTGAGCCGACGGTCATAGTCCGGATGATAGAGAACGTGCGAGTTATTGATGCACATACGCATTCATTCTTGCCCGTGATCGCCTTGGTGACGTGTCTTGTTGCAAGAAAAGGAGATCGCTATGACACACACCAGATATGCATTCATTAAAGCCAATTGGCATAGTCACATTGTGGACAAGGCACTTGAAGGCTTTTGCTCAATAATACCCAGCGACCAGGTTGATGTCTTCGATGTACCAGGTGCATTTGAAATGCCGCTTGTAGCAGATGATTTGGCCAGCACTGGAAAATACTCCGCAATTGCAGCAGCAGCTTTTGTGGTCGATGGCGGTATCTATCGGCATGAGTTTGTTGCGCAAACTGTTGTACAAGCTTTGATGCAGGTTAGCCTTGATAAGAAGACACCTGTGTTGTCTGTATCGCTTACTCCGCATCAGTATCAAGAAACAGACCATCACGATGAAATTTATCAAGCGCATTTCATCGGAAAAGATCAGGAGGCTGCACGTGCAGCATTGATGACCGTCAAAACAAGAAATTCGATATACCCATCCTACTCCAAAACCCGAATGTTTTGGTGTGATATGATACGAA
>JAALLB010000136.1 GCA_011087745.1 Hyphomicrobiales bacterium
TTTCGCTAAATAAAGAATCACATTTATGAATCAATTCAACGCCTTATCCAATAGCATCTAGTACTGTGCATTTTCATACCATCGCGAACTCCCGCCATTTAATTGAGAATGGACGAATGTGGCCCGGCAACATTGACCACTATTTTTGCATCGATTTGAGTGCCATCGGAAAGCGTTATGCCAGCAACACGGTTATCTTGCTGCCTGATTTCTGTAATTTCAGCTTTAAACATAAACTCAGCACCAATGGCTTCTGCTGCACGCTGCGCTTTATGCGCTGATAGTTTGGGATCAGATATATATCCGCCTGCATGGAATAAAACCGCGCCTGACACCTCACCCCCGGTTAGCTCACCAAAAGCCTCATCTGTAATTAATTTTGCTGGCTCAAATTTGCGAATATCTGCACCTGGAAGCTTTGATGCGATGTCCTCGGCGGCAATATGATCATATGGACAGCCTATTCGGTCCATTGTCGCACAAGCTTCTTCCAGAAATTTGTTATGAGGTGTCTTTATAACCAAGCAGCCAGTATCATTGTATTTGATCAAGCCCTGTTCATCGTCTGCCCCCAAATAATTGGCCCAATCTTTCCAATAAAACCAGCCTTCATAGGCAAGAGCACAAGTTTCATAGGCCGAGTAATAGGTGCGAATGATTGCGCATGATCCTGATGTGGAACCATACCCTGCTTCAGGGCCCTTATCAATACTGATTGTTTTGTATCCTTTTTTGGAAAGCTCAAATGCCACACACGCTCCAATTACACCCGCTCCGATAATAATTGCATCATATTGATTGTTCATGATTGCTCCCCTTTGCCAGACATTATCTGGACTGTCTTTTTGTGAAAACTAGTGTAACCATTTTCCGTAACTCGCAAATGTGCTTTTGCGACCTTATGGAACTTTGGCAGTTTATGAAATGGCACAGTTGGATAGGCATGATGTTCCGTGTGAAAGGGCATGTTCCAGGCAAGCCAACGCACAAAACTGGTCGTGTAGGTCGTGCGTGTATTCTCAAGCATGTTTGCAACATTTGGGCATCGACCATGCTCGGCCATCAAATATAGGCGCAAGAATGGCTGTCCGATCAAAATTGGAAATAGCCATACCCACAATAAAACGGTAGACCCAGAAATCAAAACATGCCCGGCAAGCAAGCCATAAAACCCAACCATAACAATTGCTTCACGTTTGATTCTCACGAAACCTGTTTGAGGAACATATTCATAGGTTTGTTCAGAGAATGCATTTTTGAAAATTGTTGTCAGATGAAACCACCAAACTGGAATACCGCTGACTGTCCACACAAACTCCGGTAATGTTTCTGGTTTTTTACCTTCCAACTCGGGATCCTTTTCCGGATCATGGGTATGGGTGATGTGCTAGATGAAAATACCTGAACCAGTTTGGTGGAAGGAAAATTACCAGGGCCGAAATCCATCCTACTGCAGTGTTCAGCCATGCAGTTTTGAAAACTGTGAAATGCACACTTTCATGTAAGAGAGTAAACAAAAACACGAGCATTATGCCTTGCAACACCAATATCGCTTGCCAACCAACCCATGCATTCAAGATCCAAAGTGTTGTTAAGCCCAGAGCAAAAACATGGCTCAGCAAACTAAGGCCGCCATGCAAATCTGATTTTTGCGTGAGGTCTGCTCTTTGTGCATCTGATAGGCTAGCAATCAGTTGTTTATGATCTGAAATCGTAATAGTCATAACGTGAGATAATTCTAATTTTCTACGAATATCAATATGAATTTTACACACGAAATTTGATGACAATTCACACAAGGTAAAACCAAAGATATGCAACCGAGTAAATTGACTGTACGCAAAGACAAAAAATCATTGGAAATCGCCTTTGGGGAAACTGAAGTTTATGAACTCACCGCAGAAATGCTCCGCGTGCTTTCACCTTCTGCAGAAGTTCAGGGACACTCGCCGGAGCAGCGAAAAACCATTGGTGGAAAGCGCAACGTGGAAATTATGTCTATGGAACCAGTAGGCAATTATGCAGTGAGAATTACATTTGATGATATGCACAATACCGGCATTTTCAGTTGGTCTTATTTTCGTGAATTAGGTGAAAACAAGGAAGAAAGATGGGCCGAGCATTTGTCTGAACTGGCAGAAAAAAATATGGCTCGATAATATCGTAATTCCCGCTTGATATTTAGTCCTATTTGAGTCACGAATTCAGTGGGAAACAATTAATGAATAACAAGATGCACAGAATAGATAATTTACAGTATGCGAATTGGTCAGAGAAAATCTTTTGCCAGATGCGAGAAGGCAATGTTGATGCTGTACATGTAACCATCACCTATCACGAGAATTTTCGGGAAACCGTTGCAAATGTAGAGAAATGGAACCGATGGTTTGAACGTTTTCCAGATCTGATCTTCCATGGCAAAACAGGAGAAGATGTCCGAATTGCACGCAAGACTGGTCGCACGGCAATATTCTTTGGTTTTCAAAATCCATCACCTATTGAAGATGATATTGGATTGGTCGAAATCTGCCACATGTTGGGCGCGCGTTTCATGCAGCTCACCTATAACAATCAGTCACTCCTTGCCACGGGTTGTTATGAAGCTGAAGACACAGGAATTACTCGCATGGGCAAACAGGTTATCAAAGAGATGAACCGTGTCGGTCTTGTGGTTGATATGAGCCATTCTGCTGAGCGTTCCACTTTAGATGCTATGGATGTTTCTGAACGGCCAATTGCCATTACCCATGCAAACCCGCATTTTTGGCACGCTGCGCTGCTCAACAAATCAGACGAAGTTCTAAAAGCCCTAGGACAATCTGGCGGCATGTTGGGGTTTTCTCTTTACCCTCACCATCTCAAAGGAAAATCTGATTGCACCGTTAAAGACTTCTGCGAAATGATTGCCAAAACTGCGGATTTGATGGGTGCAGATAATTTGGGCCTTGGTTCTGATCTTTGCCAAGACCAGCCAGACAGCATTGTCGAGTGGATGCGGGTTGGCCGATGGACAAAAGAAATAGATTATGGCGAAGGTTCTGCAAGTGATGCTGGGTTCCCTCCCATGCCAGAATGGTTCTAGGACAACCGTGACTTTGGCAATATTGAACAGGGTCTGAAGGATGCCGGATTTTCAGAAACTGAAACTGCAGGAATCATGGGGGAGAACTGGTTGCGATTTTATGATCAGAATTTTGGACCAGTAAAATGATTGATCAAAACCAAGCACTGGGAGCAGATATTGAAATGCGACCTGCCTCTCAGGTCATGCGATTAAAACGCATGGGATCTTTTCATCAATCGCGCTTGAGTTTTATGCGAGTTTTATTGCGCCGCCTAAAAAATCAAAATTGGCAATTTGACAGACCAATTTTTGATATCAACGATAAAGGAGTGGGTGTTGCCACTTATCGAGCCAAGGGTCCCAAACGCACTTATACGCTCGTCGCCTTTGCACACGATTTACCAGCAGAACTTCGCTCAGACCGTGTAATTGCAGAAGCATGGGATTCAACATTTACACTCTTTGATGGTGAACCCACCAAAGAAGATATCGAACGCCTTTCAAAAAATGTCCCCTTGCAAGAGGCAGGCCGTGTTTCAGAATACGAGATCAGCCTGTCGCGGGCCAATCGGTCAGTACGTCTTTTTGAATATGTAACTGAGTGCCTTTCCAAAGGACAACAACCTGAAATTTCGGAAATCGAAAAGGTTGGTTATTTGATGCGCACAACTGCCGTATATGGTTCTTCCAAGTTTGGTGCTTGTGACCGTGATAAATGGGCTGACCGGGAAGAGTTTTCGGGTTCATTCCAGCCGGAGTTATTGTCGGTATGGCTGACCAGGGCCTATGCAAATGATATGGTCGAGCATATGGCAAAAGTACGCGGTGGTAAAAATGCTGTCACTATTGATCCGGAAGTTCGGCGCCATTTTGGCGTTGGAAATTCTACTGGATTGGGAATGGCACCATTTCTAATAAATCATCCTGCCCTGATCCATGCCTGGATCAACGGCCGTGAAACTGCAATCGGGCTCATTCGTGCTCTTCCAACAGCTGCTTTAGAAAAAATCAAGAAGTTTGAAAACCTAGTTTTCTCGTGCATCTATAAATGCTTCAAACTGGCATACGGATCACGAGTATCAACAACAAAAAATCACCTGCCTGCGTAAAGATTTTGAAAAGCTGAACGCAATTCTGAAAACAGACATTCTGAAACAGGAATATCCCTGGAACTCTCTTTACGAATGGGCAGAGGAAAACCTGGGCTTTGAAGGTCAGGAACAGGTTGCTTCACTTTTGTTGGAACCCTATGGCGAACTGGTCGACAATTTATCTTCTGAAATGCGCGCAAATGAACGTGCAAGTTTCCGAATAAATGGCTCCATGTTGATAGCTACCCTAAAGAACAATTTGCAGACTTGCTACGAATGGGCAAAAGGCATCGATTTTAATGACACCGAAGCCAATGCACGTGTGTGGTATGTTTCTGAAGAAAAACTGGAACCGCGCCTGGGTGAGCGGCATGAAGAGCCAATAGAACCCTATGAACAACCTTTGGCGCCCGGACGGGATGCCGTAAGACTGATGGAAGCACTTTCTGATTGGGACGGCGATGAGACCGTTGCAGCCTTTTTGATGAAGCATCCAGAACACAGACACATTGTGCGCCGTGCACAATTGGTTGCTGGTAAACAATATGCGGAAATTTGCGACAATACGATTGCAGCTGGAATGCTGCCAATAGACCTGCTTCGTTGCAAATTGTCATTTTTTGGAGCAACAAAATTTGACCCACGTTCAGATCGCTGGGTTCGCATTACAATGTACCAAGGTGCTCCATTTCCTGATGAACTAGCTAGAATGGATCCCGATGAGCTTGCCTATCCTCCAGAGGTAACGCCATGAGCTGGTCGCTGGGAGAAATACGGTCTTTAAGTATCAAAGCTGCACGTGGTGCAGGCATGGACTGGGGAATGGCAGAAGAAGCCGGATTTGCAGTTCATTGGTTGGAGGCTCACGGCCTTCCCGGCACAAAGATATTAGCTCAATATCTGTCATCTGTGCACCGCAACACTGATTTTGATTACGAAAATTGTCCTATAAAGTTGGGTTGTTTGATTTCTGACACAGGAGACTGGAGCGCTTTTGGAAATGCTGCCACGTCCGAACCGCTTTTGCTGGTCCCATTCATTGCCAACGTTGTGGGTGAAGATAGTGTTGAATGGTTTGGAAGAAAAACAAGCTGGCAATTCACGAGGATGGTGTGACTTTAGATGATGTTGGAGGCCTGGATTCCAGTGCCGACAATTCCCACCATATTTTTAAAATTGGGATATCAACAATTGCTATACCCATCCTACTCCAAAACCCGAATGTTTTGGTGTGATATGATACG
>JAALLB010000137.1 GCA_011087745.1 Hyphomicrobiales bacterium
AAGCCTGAAACGTCAACCCCAAATAATCAGATTTTCAAGGACTCGGAGTATACAAGAAAATTCTACCTTTATCTTGTTGAACCAAAAGGCAAGGCAATGCGCTATGGCGTTGGACTTGGTAAAGCTGGTTTTGAATGGTCGGGCCGTGCGCGTGTCCTATGGAAACAGGAATGGCCAAAATGGACACCGCCAGAAGAAATGATCGAACGTCGCCCTGACCTTGAAAAGTGGTTGGAAGAAAATGGCGGCATGCCAGGTGGCTTGAAAAACCCGTTGGGTGCACGTGCTCTTTATATTTTTGAGGGCAATGTGGATACGCTATATAGATTGCACGGGACGCCGGAATATAAATCTATTGGCAAGGCCGTTTCAAGCGGTTGTGTTCGCATGGTGCACCAAGATGTAATCGATCTATATGGCCGTGTAAGAACCCGCGCGCCGATTTTGGTAAAGTAGATTTAGTACAGTTTCATTTTATTTTTGCCACTTTTTGGCTTAGACTCTCTTTTCTAGGCAAATATTGTTTGCCCAACGAAGGAGGAATGTATGTCTGTTTCCGAAATTTTAGCAAGCAAAGGCCGTGATGTTTTTACGGCAGATGCTGATATGACCATTCAAGAAATTTCAAACGTTTTAGCGACCAAGAAAATTGGTGCGACAGTGGTTTTGGATAAAAGTGGGCATGTTTGCGGTATTGCTTCTGAACGCGACTTGGTACGAGAGATTGCAAAATCTGGTGCCGATGCATTATCCAAACCCATTTCAATCTGTATGACGCAAAAAGTCGTTTCTTGTGATAAAACAGAAACAATCGATGATTTGATGGAAAAAATGACAAAGGGACGTTTCAGACATTTGCCTGTAATTTCCAATGGCAAGCTCACTGGTATTATTTCGATTGGTGATGTTGTTAAGCGCAAAATTGAACAAGCAGAGCGCGAAGCTGAAGAGATGAAGCGATATATCGCGGGTTAGTTCACACAAATAAAAAAGCCGGATACTATTAGGTATCCGGCTTAATCAAATCTATCATTTAAACATTACATGTTTGGATAAACAGGCCCTTCACCACCTTGAGGAACGGTCCAGTTGATGTTCTGGTTCGGGTCTTTGATGTCACATGTTTTACAGTGAACGCAGTTTTGGCTGTTAATGACGAAGGTTGCATCTTTTGCTTCAGCTTCTTTGCCAAGCGACACAGCGTCACCATTTCCATCTACCCATTCGTAGACACCTGCTGGACAATAGCGCTGAGAAGGACCAGCAAATTCCATGAGCTCGGAGGCTTTTTGCTTTTCCAAGTCTGCAACCTTCAAATGAACTGGTTGACCTTCGGCATGGTTTGTATTGGATAAAAATACGGATGAAGACCGATCAAAAGTTAGCTTGCCATCTGGCCTTGGATATTCAATAGGCTCATGAAGGTTTGCGGGTTCAGTTGCCTGATAATCAGCTTTTTCATGTTGCATTTTACCAAATGGTGACCAGCCAAACAAAGATTGACACCACATATCTATACCACCAAATACTAGGCCTTTTATCGCTCCAAATTTTGTCACGAGTGGCTTAACATTTTGAACAGGCTTGAGGTCTTTACCGACATCACTATCACGCCAAGCTTCTTCATATGCGACGAGTTCATCATTTGCACGGCCTTCACCGAGTGCATCAACGATATGCTCGGCAGCTAGCATGCCAGATAGCATAGCGTTATGCGAACCTTTGATACGCGGAACGTTTACAAAACCAGCAGCACATCCAAGTAGTGCACCGCCTGGGAATGAAAGACGCGGCACAGATTGGTATCCACCCTGTGTTATGGCACGAGATCCGTAAGAGAGACGCTTTCCACCCTCAAGCAATGGGGCAATTGAGGGATGCGTTTTGAAACGCTGGAACTCTTCAAACGGTGACAGATATGGATTTTTGTATCCAAGCGCCACAACGTATCCGACATAAACCTGATTATTCTCTACATGATAGACGAATGATCCTCCGTCCTGATTGTTTTGAAGAGGCCAACCCAAAGAGTGTTGCACCAAACCTTCAGAATGTTTTGAAGATTCAACCTCCCAAAGTTCCTTGAAACCGATGCCATATTTAGGCGGGTTGCATTCATTATCAAGTTCATACTTTGCAATGAGCTCCTTTGACAACGATCCGCGCGCGCCTTCTCCAAAGAGTACATATTTGCCATGAAGTTCCATGCCACGTTCGTGCATTGGTCCTAGAGTTCCATCTTTTTGGAGACCCATGTCTCCCGTGGCAACTCCTTTAACTGCTCCGTTCTCATCATAGATTAATTCAGCAGCCGCAAATCCCGGGTAAATTTCAACACCCAGGCCTTCTGCCTTCTCAGCCAACCAGCGGCATACATTGCCAAGAGAGACAATGTAATTGCCGTGATTGTTCATCAAACGTGGCATACCAAAATTAGGAAGCCTGAATTTTCCAGTTTTTGTTAGGAAGTAAAAAATGTCATCTTTGACGGGAACTTTAAACGGATGGCTGTCATCTTCTTTCCAATCCGGGATAAGTCTATCCACAGCGATTGGGTCAACCACTGCACCAGAAAGAATGTGGGCTCCGACTTCCGGGCCTTTTTCCAGAACAACAATTTCAAGATCTGCATTTAACTGCTTCAATTTTATGGCAGCTGAAAGTCCTGCAGGTCCAGCTCCAACAATAACAACATCAAACTCCATGCTCTCGCGTGGCTCAAGAACTGTTTCTTCCGACATTTTTTTCTCCAAATCCTTATGCACCAAAGGCAATTTTTTTTCTTATCACGATGTTTGCCAGAAGCTATAATAATTTTGACGCAGTTTGATTGTGAATCCACGACAGTTTTGCTTACAAAGCATAAAAGAGCAGGCTAAACTGGGAAAATGGACAATATTAGGGAAATCATGGAATGGTATGTTGAAGCGGGCGTAGACACGCTACTTGAAGAACATCCTATTGACCGATTTTCCGAAACACCTCCACCACCAAGGCAAAAACCCGAGCAACCAACTGGACATTCACCTGCAGAGCGTCTTGCACAAAAAGATGAAAACAAACCCCGTCCAGTTCCTGCCGCAAAAACCCCAGCTACTATTCCAGATGGTGCAGCCGTGGATATGGCAAGGGAAATTGCTGCCCGAGCCAATACGCTTGAAGAATTAAGAGAGGCCATGGCTGGTTTTGAAGGTTGTAATTTAAAACGCACCGCCAAGTCTATGGTATTTTCTGACGGGAACCCGCAGGCTAAAATCATGATAATTGGCAATGCATCTGATCGTGATGAGGACATTCAAGGCATGCCGTTTGTTAATCGCACTGGCCAACTTCTAGATAGAATGCTTGCAGCAATAGATCTTAGCCGCGAAGATACTTATCTCACGAATGTTATTCCATGGTGCCCGCCTGGTAACCGCGCTCCTACACCACAAGAAACTGAAATTTGCCGACCATTTATTGAGCGGCATATTGAGTTGGTGAAACCTGATGTGGTTTTACTTCTTGGAATTTTGCCCTCAAAGACACTGTTAAAAAATAATGATGGCATCATGAAGCTTCGTGGCAATTGGATTGAGATTGCGACTGCGAAAACAGCTGTTAAGGCCCTTCCTACCCTGCACCCTGCTTATCTATTGAAGCAACCGGCTCACAAGCGGCTGGTTTGGCAGGATTTGCTTAATTTTAAGCAAAGCATAGACAACTGAATTATTGGCCCAGCGCTCCACAATGTGTTGCGATCCAATCATATATCAAGTTTGGACCGCGCACTCCGCTGGGATGAGCCATAGACATGATATATCCTGATTGGCTCGTAACAACATCATCTGTTATTTGAACCAGGGAACCGTCTTTTAACAACTCATCAACAAGGCCCAGCCATCCTAAAGCCACTCCCTGCCCGGCAATTGCTGCTTGGACGACCATGTCATAATTATTGAAACTGTTGTAACTGCGAGATCGCTCGCCTTCGATGCCCAAAGCCTCGAACCAACCATGCCAAGTCTGCCATTCAGCAGAAGGAGGCTTTGAAAGACTAAGCAGCTGCAATTGGAGAAGATCATTTGCAGAGGTAATTGGGTTTTCTTCAAGAAAAGCTGGGCTGCAAACAGCAACCACCTTTTCCCGCATCAACATAATTTCGCCGTCGACAATCTTGTTCAATGGCCCAACGTGAATATTGATGTCACAATCATCTGTATAGGGATCTGCAGGCACTTGCGAAGCAAGAATTTGAATTTCAATTTCCTCTCCCAATTCTGATCGTAATAGAGGCAAGTTGGGCAATAACCAAAAAGTCGAAAATGCAAAATCTGCCGACAATCTGACTCTTGGCTTAGATTTTCGCTCCAATAGCGCTGTCATCGACGTGCCCATTTGTTTCATTGCGGGTCTAACAACGTTTAACAGCCTCATACCATCGTTACTCAAAGTGACGCCGCGATGCTCACGTTTGAAGAGCACAACTCCAAGTTCCAGCTCCAGAGCTTTGATGCGCTGAGAGACTGCAGATTGACTGATACCCATGGCCTCTGCCGCCCCCGTGAAGTTTCCGAACTGCGCCACAAGATCAAAGGCACATAGTCCAACCAGGTTATGGCTGAGTTTCCTATAAGTACTACTAATGTTAGTCATTAAAAATCACCTACTACAAATTGTTTTCTATTTGTTACACAAATATTAACACTAGCCAAATTCGAGCCTGCAACTTTGCATGATCTCGAATCTTTTGAATCATTTAGCCATTTGAAAGAGCTTTTAACGAGGAATTGCGTAACAAATGCTGTGTAATTTTAAAAATGACACTAGGAGGGTAGAAAAACCAAATGTCTATTAAACCAGCATTAACAGATTTACCCATCAGCACAGCTGATGAGGGATTCTATAGAGGCTTTAGCCAGATCGTGACGATCACATCCAAAATACTAATTGCAGGATTAGTCGTTTGGGCCATAGCATTTCCTGAGCAATCAGGCGCCGTACTTAACGGCATAAACAAATTCATTCTTTCTTCCTTTGGCGCTTGGTACATCTGGACCGTTACATTATTCATCCTGATGTGTATTGCCCTGGCAATCTGGCCAACAGCGGGCAGGTTGAAGCTTGGTACAAACGCAGATGTACCTGAATTTTCTAACTTTTCCTGGTTTTCCATGATGTTCGGTGCAGGCATTGGTGTCGGCATGTTGACCTGGGCAGTTGCGGAACCTGTTTACCACTTCAATAACAATCCTGAAGTTATTCAAGGTCTAACCAATGGCGGTACTGCAGATAACATTCGCATGGCTTACAAGTGGTCCTTCCTACATTGGCTACCGCATGCACACATCTTTGCTGAAGGTGACCGGATGGGTCTTTCCATGT
>JAALLB010000138.1 GCA_011087745.1 Hyphomicrobiales bacterium
AAACCCCTTAACCGCACTTTCTCATTCAACGTTCGGTAACTTGGCAATACCCTTTGAACATTTGGTGACTTTTTTGTTCACAGGCATTTTAACTTAATATGTCTTGCCCATGAGACGTTCCCGCATTAGGTATCGACAAATCGTTTTTTGCGGAGACAGGCATGTTCCATTCATTCTTTCCAAATCCAAGAGTGTTTTTCCCATCATTCTTGATATGGAGCGCTTTTTGTATGGCTCTATGGCATGGGCTCGGCGCAAGTGGCTGGGGAGCATATATTGGTTTGCCACCAGAGGAAGGTGCAGGACAAGTCGCAACCCTGCGGTTCTTTTGGACCAATGATATCATCTGGTACTATATCTACTACATAATTTGCGCAGCACTATTCACCGCCTTCTGGTTTAAAATGTCACCTCACAGGTGGCAGTGGTGGTCAATCGTAGGATCTGCATTTATCATTTTCAGTGTTGGTTATTCAGTTCAGGTAAGTGTTGCACTGAATAATTGGCGCGGGCCCTTCTTTGACATGATAAATCGGGCAATCAATGAAAAGGATTTGCCAGCTTCTGAACTTTACTGGGGTCTATTGGACTTTGCATTGATTGCATTTGTATTTGTTGCGGTCATTGTAATGGTGCGGTTTTTCACAAGCCATTACCTGTTTCGCTGGCGCAAGGCGATGACAGAATTTTACCAGGAAAACTGGGGGCGTCTTCGCCACATTGAAGGGGCTTCTCAACGTGTTCAGGAAGATACACAACGTTTTGCCAAAACCATTGAGGATTTGGCAACAAGTGCGATAGATGCGGTTCTGACACTTATAGCCTTTATGCCTATCCTTATCAGATTGGGTGAAAACGTAACCGAACTCCCAATAATTGGCGCGGTACCTTATCCATTGGTTGTTGCAGCAATTGGTTGGTCTATTTTCGGTACGGTTCTATTGGTTGTGGCAGGTATTAAATTACCTGGCCTTTACTTCAACAATCAGCGCGTTGAAGCTGCCTACAGAAAAGAGCTCGTTTATGGTGAGGATGATGTCGATCGCGCCCAACCACCAACGCTTTGGCAATTGTTTGATAATGTTCGAAAAAACTATTTCCGTCTTTATTTCCACTATATGTATTTCAACGTTGCGCGGTATTTATATCTGCAGGCCGACAATATCTTTACGATTTTGATTCTAATTCCAAGTTTTGCCGCAGGCGCTTTGACGTTGGGTCTTTTCCAACAGATTGCGTCCGCATTTGGTCAGGTTTCCAATTCATTCCAATATCTGGTCAATTCATGGAGCACAATTGTTGAATTGCTCTCTATTCATAAACGATTGAAAGCGTTTGAGGCTGTTCTTACAGGTGATGAACTTCCGGTTGAAGATCAGGAATATTTGAAAAGCATTGAACCTTCTGAATAAAATTCAGGCACACTTAACACACCGCTCTGCCATTGGATCAATGGCAAGGCGGGCGTCTGGAATTTCATCGCCGCAATCAGCGCAATAGCCATATTCATCATCCACAAGCCTGCGGTTTGCCATGTCAATACGGGTTAAATCCAGATTACGAGTGCGTTTTTGTGCTTCTGCCATGGCTTGCTGTTGCATTGCATCCATGCGCGATAATCGTCCAACAGCTTGCTGGTCAAGTTAACAACATCTCTGGCTTCTTTTGAAAGCTGAGATAGCGCTTCCAACTCATTTCTTTTTTCTGCCAATCGGGCTCTGGCTTTTTCGATATTAATAGACATATGTTAGTGTAACGCGAGAATGCAAAAAGGGGAATTGCTATGGGAATGATGGTTTTTGGGCTGGTGTTATTCATTGGAATTCATTTGGTTAGAATTGTAACGCCCGGGTTAAGAAATTCAGGCATTGAAAAGCTGGGCGATAACGGCTGGAAAATTCTTTACACCGTTGTTTCTATTGCCGGTGTTTGTCTGATGGGCAGAGGGTATGGTGCCTATCGAGCAGAAGGTTCTCCAATTATCTATGATGCACCTTACTGGATGGCACATCTCAGTATTTTATTGATGGCTTTCGCCTTTGTTTTTGTTGTTGCCGGTAATCTGCCAGTAACAGGCCACATCAAGGCAAAGCTAAAACACCCAATGCTCATTGGTATTAAAACCTGGGCTGTTGCACATCTGCTGATCAATGGCGATTTGGCAAGCATTATACTGTTTGGGTCCTTGTTGGCTTGGGCAATAATCTCCGTGATTGCGATCAAGAAACGGGGTGGAACACCGCCTGTTGCGACATCTGCAAAACCTGATCTAATTGCAACCGTAGTTGGTATCGTCTTGTGGCTTGTTTTTGCCATGTGGCTTCACACTTGGTTGATAGGTGTTCCAGCGATTGCATAACGGCGAACTAGTCGCTAAAAGGGCTTTAAGTATTACCTTAATTCGGATTGTAAAGAATGTCAGACGACAGTTTTATGCGCGAAGTCGAAGATGAACTTCGCAGCGACAAAGTAAGTAATTTTTGGAACAAATATAAATATTTCGTCATTGGCGGCGCGATAGCGATTGTCGTTGGTACCGCAGGCTATCGTTTTTGGGAATCTTACTCTGAAAAGATAGCGGGTGCCTCTGGTGATCAGTTCTTGAGTGCAATTGAACTTTCCAATGAAGGAAAGCACGATGAAGCAATTGCTCAGCTGGAAATTTTGGGCAAAGAGGGTGTTGGACAATATCCCGCACTTGCCAAACTCAGATTAGCTTCTGAATATGCCAAAAAGGACGAACCGCAAAAGGCACTCGAAGCTTTCGATGCTATTGCTAACGATACAAGCTTTGATGAATCAATGCGCAATGTTGCCCGTCTTCGCGCGGGATTATTGTTGGTCGACAATGGTACCTATGATGAGGTTTCGGATCGTTTGCAATCCATGTCAGAAACCGGAAATGCTTTCCGCCATTCCGCACGTGAGGGTCTAGGACTTTCTGCCTGGAAAGCAAAAAAATACGATGACGCGCTAGTTTGGTTTCAGGCGATTGCAGATGATCAGGGGTCACCCAATGGTGTCCGTGCCCGTGCTGGCGTAATGCTGCAATTGCTTGCAGGCAAAGGGTTCTCTCAAGCTGAGTCAGAAGCCGGTTAATTCTAGTGTCGGCATTGTTCCGGCTGAGGCATAATACATGAGTTTTACAGTTGCCATTATTGGTCGCCCAAATGTGGGCAAGTCAACCCTTTTCAACCGTCTGGTTGGAAAGGGTTTGGCGCTGGTCGATGATACGCCAGGGGTAACTCGGGATCGCCGTTTTGCTGAAGCATCCATTGCAGCTTTAGAATTTAATGTAATTGATACAGCAGGTTTGGAACAGGCACATGAAGACAGTCTTGAAGGAAGAATGTGGGAACAAACCAGCGCAGCTATTAATGAAGCTGATGTGTGTCTTTTCCTGATTGATTCCCGTTCAGGCATTATTCCTGACGATAGAACCTTTGCGCAAATTCTTCGTAAAGCAGAAAAGTCGGTTATCCTGGTTGCCAACAAAATGGAAGGTAAACCGGGAGAAAGCGGTTATTATGATGCGTTTTCTTTGGGGTTTGGAGATCCCGTTCCAATTTCTGCTGAACATGGTCAAGGCATGGCGGATTTGCATGACGCAATTGTTGATGCGGTCGGACAAGACGTTGCCTATCCGATTGAAGAAGAAAATGATGAAGACGAAGAAAATCGCGTCTTAAAAATTGCAATCGTTGGCCGTCCAAATGCCGGTAAATCCACGTTGATCAATCAGATGGTTGGCAATGAACGCATGCTAACTGGCCCGGAAGCGGGTATCACTCGTGATTCCATTTCTGTTGATTGGGAATGGGAAGGGCGGACTATCAGGCTTTATGATACAGCAGGCATGCGCAAAAAAGCGCGTGTTCAAGAAAAGCTTGAGAAACTCTCGGTTTCTGATGGACTGCGTTCAATCCAGTATGCAGAAGTTGTCGTTGTGGTTCTGGATGTAACCATTCCATTTGAAAAGCAGGACGTGCAGATTATTGATCTGATAATCCGCGAGGGTCGCGCACCGGTTGTTGCGCTTAATAAGTGGGACTTGGTTGAAGACCGACAGGAAACCCTGAAAGAACTTCTGTTGCAATCGCAAGAAGCAATCTCCCAAGTCAAAGGATTAAAGGTTGTTCCAATATCCGGAGAAACCGGCGAGGGATTGGATAAGCTTATGGAAGCAATCCAGGAAGTTGATGAAGCCTGGAACCGCCGTATCCCAACTTCTCCGCTAAACCGTTGGTTGGAAGGCGTTCAATATCACCATCCACCGCCAGCTGTTTCCGGACGTCGCATCAAGCTTAAATATGTAACACAGGCAAAGAGCCGCCCACCAACATTTATGGTATCCAGCTCACGTGCTGATGCACTTCCAGACTCTTATGTGAAATACCTGATCAACTCCATTCGCAGGGAGTTCAAACTGGATGCTGTGCCTATCAGATTGTTTGTTCGTAAGGGCGAAAACCCATATGCCAACAAGAAAAAGCGCAATAATTAGGTTACTTTATCTGTGCGGTTAATAACAGCATAAGGGAAGCAATACTGCGCTTGAGAGTTTCCACCGAAGCTTGTGACCTCGATAAAATTCGCAAGCCAACATATTGCGTCAGTAAAAGGTCCGCCAACTGGCTAATTTTCTCATCTGAAATTTTTGAGTGCTGCCCGGATTGCTTTAATGCAACCTCAAAAGCTGATTTCATTTTGGCCAGCAATTCGTGGACAGTCTCGGCAATTTCTTCATCTTCATGGGCTGGACCAGCTGCCGCAGAGCATAACAGGCATCCGCGATGATCATTGTCTTTTACCGCTGTTAGGATGGAAGCAAACAGTTTATCAATACGCTGAAGGCCATCTTCGATTTCTGGGTCGCTTAATAAGTCGGCAGCTTTTTCCACAGCCGCTTCATCATAGCGATGCAGGATTTTGATGAAGAGAGACTTCTTGTCTTTAATAGGCTTTGTACAAACTGCCTCGGGTAATGCCCATGCCCTCGAGCAATTCTGGTAACGAGGCACCTTCATACCCATGTTCCCAAAAAACATCCATGGCACCATCAAGGGCAGTTTCTTCATTAAATTCACGGGGGCGAGCCAAGAGCATTCTCCAATAACTTTTGCTCTCAATATATATTAGGAACCAATCAGTCAACAATTCACATTCTCGTGTATGATTTGTGTTTTCTACTGGTTGGTTCCTAATGCTATTCCTTTCACATCGGCAACGCCCCTTCGACATTAACGCCGCTGAATTAGAAATTTAAAATTGATCAAAAAGGAATATACTCCGAGTCCTTGAAAATCTGATTATTTGGGGTTGACGTTTCAGGCT
>JAALLB010000139.1 GCA_011087745.1 Hyphomicrobiales bacterium
GCCTGAAACGTCAACCCCAAATAATCAGATTTTCAAGGACTCGGAGTATAGGAAATATATGAATAGCGTAAAAATTGGGATAATCGTCGGTTTTCCTTTGTTGATTGACCCAAAAATGAAATACAAGACAGATGAATAATTATTGAGAATCACCTCTCTAGGAGAAAACTATGTCTGCAAAGGTAATAGACGGCAAGGAAGTAGCTGCCGAGGTTGTGGAAACTGTAAAAGCTGCAACTGCCAAGCTCACTGCTGGAACTGGGGTCGTTCCGGGTATTGCAGTTGTGATTGTCGGCGAAGATCCTGCCAGCCAAGTTTATGTTCGTTCTAAAGGCAAGCGCGCGACAGAGTGTGGATTTCATTCGGTCACACATACGATGCCGGAAGAAACTTCTGAGGCCGATTTGCTAGCGATGGTGCAAAGCCTGAATGATGATGAGGCAATTGATGGCATTTTGGTTCAACTGCCGCTTCCTAAGCATATCGATGAGGGCAAGGTAATTCAGATGATTGCACCTGAAAAAGATGTTGATGGGTTTCACTTCATTAATGTTGGTAAACTTGGAACCGGTGAAACTGATACTGCCTTTGTACCTTGCACACCGGCAGGTTCAATGGTGCTTTTGAAGAAAGCTCTTGGTACTGCAGATCTATCAGGTTTGAACGCTGTCGTAGTAGGGCGCTCAAATATTGTTGGTAAGCCAATGATGAACTTGTTGTTGAGTGCCAATGCCACTGTTACCGTTGCCCATTCTCGCACAAAAGACTTGCCAGCTCTTTGTAAGACCGCTGACATTTTGGTTGCTGCAGTTGGTCGTCCTGAAATGATAAAATCTGATTGGGTGAAGCCCGGTGCTTCTGTAATTGATGTGGGGATCAACCGTATTGATGCTCCAGAAAAGGGAGAGGGCAAGTCACGCCTTGTTGGTGATGTCGCTTATGATGAGAGTGCTGCAGTTGCTGGGTCAATTACGCCGGTTCCTGGTGGTGTTGGCCCGATGACCATCGCTATGTTGATGGCGAACACGCTTGAAAGTGCATGTCGTCGTGCTGGTGTTGAAGCTCCAACTTACTAAAAAATATAGGAAACTTCGGAATGGATCCACGATTTATCGATGGAAAGGCTGTTGCTTCGCGAATTTATGAAGCGGTACGCGCTGAGTTTGATGCCTTGGGCGGTGTAAAACGCAAACTGGTATCCATTTCGATTGGCGGTGATCCCGAAGTAGCCGTTTATATCCGCAATCAGGTGCGGGGAGCGGAGCGTGCGGGAATTCCTTTTGATGATCAGTATTGGGATGGCGACTTAACGCAAGAAGAGTGCAAAGCCCGTATTACGGCAATGAACGATGACCCTGCAGTAATCGGGATTATTTTGCAGCGTCCGGTGCCAGAACATATCAATGTGCGTTCCTTGCAGTCAGCAATTCACCCCCTCAAAGACGTTGAGGGTATGAACCCGGCTTCCATTGGTAACATTGTTTATAATGACCTTGCACTTGCGCCTTGTACGGCTGCGGCTTCGGTGGAGCTCATCCGCGAAACTGGCCTGAAGCTTAAGGGGCTTGAAGTAGTCATGATCGGCCATTCTGAGATTGTGGGCAAGCTGGCGGCTTTCATGCTAATGGCGGAAGGAGCAACGGTTACGGTTTGTCATCACATGACCCGTTCTGTTGCAGCCCATTCAAGGCGGGCGGATGCGGTTTTGGTGGCGGTTGGTATTCCCAATTTCCTGAAAGCCGACATGGTGAAACCTGGAGCAGTTGTTATTGATATTGGTATCAACCAGACAGTGGATGCGGATGGTAACGTAAAAATTGTTGGTGATGTTGATACGGATAATGTCCTTGAAGTTGCAAGCTGGGTGACGCCTTTGCCGGGCGGTGTCGGGCCTGTGACAGTTGCGATGTTGATGCGAAATGCGCTAACAGCCCAAAAACGCCAAATTGCAGCAGTTGCAATCGGTACCCTGGACTTGCCGATATGGGCGTTTATTACTCTATACTCTTAGTGTCGGTGTTGCAAGCGGTAGTGGGTTAACTGTTGGCCACGAACTTGGCCATAAACACAATAAGCTGGATCGATTTGCCGCTAAAATTATTACATCGTTGACTGGGTATGCGCATTTTTGCATCGAGCATAATCAAGGCCATCACGTAATGGTAGCAACGCCAGAAGACCCAACCTCGGCGCGTTGGAATGAAGATATTTACACATTTGGCTTGCGTGAGTTGCCGGCAACGGCGGTTATTGCCTGGAATATGGAAAGGACCAGACTTGAGCGTAAGGGATTGTCTTTTTGGCATTGGAGTAATGATCTATTGCAGGGCTACGCAATAACCCTGGTGATTGCGCTTGTTCTGATTGCTCTATTTGGCTGGATTATGATCCCGTTTTTATTGCTTCATCATTTCATTGGGTGGACCCAATTGACAATGGCAAATTACGTTGAACATTACGGTCTGTTGCGTGAGAAAAAGCCCAATGGGCGTTATGTACCGTGTGAACCAATTCATTCGTGGAACACCAATCATATTGTTTCAAACCTGTTATTGTTTCATCTTCAAAGGCATTCAGACCATCATGCCAATCAGATGCGTCCTTATCAGGCATTACGTAACTTCGATGAGTTGCCGCGCCTGCCAAGTGGTTATCCGGGTAGTTTTTTACTTGCGCTTATCCCCCGCTTTGGTTCAAAGTGATGAACCCCAAAGTTCTTGAATGGACAGATGGTGACATGGCGCGTATCAATACAGGGTAATTAATCTAAGCAGCTTTTTCGGGGAGGGGTATAATGCTTAAAGTTGGACTTCCAATTGCACTGGCAATTATCATGTTTGGAATGGGGTTAGGGCTAACTCTAGCTGATTTCATGCGAGTTTTTTCAAAGCCGAAGGCATTCTTACTTGGTGCTGGATTGCAACTTGTAATGCTTCCCTTGCTTGTGATTTTATTGCTGTTTGTGTTCCCTCACAATCCACCTTTAGCTGCAGGGCTTGTGATTTTGGCGGCTTGCCCGGGTGGTGTGACGTCCAATATCTTGACTTATCTGGCTCGCGGCGATGTCGCGCTTTCTGTTTCACTTACTGCAGTCATTAGTTTGCTTGGCTTTATCACCGTGCCTTTGATTACAGATTTTGCCCTTTCCAACTATATGGGTGAGGGCGCTCCTGAATTGCCAATAGCCAAGACGATGATTGGCATCTTGTTGATCATTACCGTTCCAGTGGCGTTAGGGATGTTGGTGCGGAAGCTGAATTTGAGCCTTGCTGAGAGAATGGAAAAGATTTTTGGGCCCTTGTCAATTTTCGTTTTATAGCTGTGATAATTGGAGCACTGATTGCTGAGCGGGAGAATGTTGTTTCATACATTTCCCAGGTTGGTTTACATGTCATTGTGCTCAACGTCCTTGCCATGTTTGTTGCTATAATGGCGGCCAAACTATTTATGTTGCCGAAAGATCAACGCTCCGCAATTGCGCTTGAGTGTGGATTGCAGAATGGAACTTTGGGATTGGCAATTACAATTACTATTCTGGGGCGTACGGATATTGGAGTGCCAAGCGCGGTTTATGGTCTATTGATGTTGTTTACTGGTTTTGGATATGCGATGTGGTTGCGTTCAAAGCAGGTGGCGACAGACAATGAGTGACGATAGTAAAAAACGAAGCAAGGCAACCATAGCTGCAAGAGCTGGTGGATATATCGATGCAGGTTCGGGTGGTGTTGTGCCGCCGTTGCAAAACTCGACTACGTTTGTTCTGGATCTAAATTGTGATCCGTTGTTTCCAGATAACATTTATGGGCGTGATCAAAATGATCAGGTGAGATTGGCAGAATCGGTTATTGCCGAGCTTGAAGGTGCAGAAGACAGCTTGCTTTTTGCTTCTGGAATGGCTGCAATTTCGACTTTGTTTTCGTCGCTCAAGCGCGGTCAGTCGTTGATTGTGCAATCAGGGATGTACTGGGGAACTACGGCTTGGGCGCGAGACTTTTGCCGGCATCGTGAAGTTAATCTGATTGAGGCGGATAGTTCTGATACTGATGGGTTTGTATCACTTATTCAAACAGAAAAGCCGGATATGGTTTTTATTGAAGTGCCGTCAAATCCTTGGATCTTGACGAGTGATATTGAAGTGATTTCCAAAGCTGCACGATCTTGCAGTGCAATTATGGCAGTTGATGCAACAGCTGCAACTCCGATATTGATGCAGCCCATCAGTTTGGGAGCGGATTTTGTTATGCATTCGGCAACCAAGGCGATCAACGGCCATTCGGACGTTATTGCCGGTGTTTTATCATGTGCCGATGCGAATAGTGATGTCTGGGCTTTTGTAAAACATGAGCGCCATGGGGCAGGGGCGATATTGTCTGCGCATTCAGCGTGGATGTTAATTCGGGGTATGCGTACCTTGCCACTTCGTCTCGAACGAATGTGTTCGAATGCTATGGCTATAGCGAAGTTTCTGGACAGGCACGAGAAAATTGATGCGGTTTGGTATCCTGGTATTGCTACCCACCAGGGCCACAAGGTTGCTTCAAGGCAAATGCCCAATGGCTTTGGTTATCTGATGAGTTTCCTGATTAAAGGTTCGCGTGAGGATGCACGTAATTTTTGCCGACATCTGACCGGCATACATCGTGCAACATCTTTGGGTGGTGTTGAAAGCCTTGTTGAGCACCGGGCTACCGTTGAAGGTGAATTGACCGGGTGCCTTGAAAATTTAATTCGATTGTCAGTCGGTATTGAAGATGCAGCAGATCTGATTGATGAAATTGATACCGCCCTTGCAAACATATAAAAACGCCCCTCAAATATTGAGGAGCGTTAAATTTAAACAAATTGGCAGTTTTAAAGACCTATTTTCCCTGTTTTACGATTACTGGAGTTAGTAGGTCGCCAAAATTACCGTCACCAGAGTGATGACGGGCTGAACGTACTAGCTCAACAGAAACGCCAGCCTCAACAGCTTTCATTACTGATTGGTTCAGGCGGTGTAGATCATTTGCCACCATTCGGATTGCAGATTGTTCGTCAGATGACATCGATGATGCCATTTCTTGAGAACGTTCTTTTACTGGCGGTTTGGTACTCATGGTATTCTCCTCTGGGCGAAATATGTGTGAAACACTAAATCCCACAAAATTGGTTCTGCATACAACGGTATGTAATTATTTTTACAAATCAACTAACAAAATCATTCAAAATGGCTAATTATCGTCAAAATAGAGTGTCTCTGTCTGTGTTTTTACTTTATTTTATGTAAATTAGCACAGTACTAGACTCTTGATCTGAATGCGTTGGTGAGTTTAGGTTTTGAACGC
>JAALLB010000140.1 GCA_011087745.1 Hyphomicrobiales bacterium
TGAAACGTCAACCCCAAATAATCAGATTTTCAAGGACTCGGAGTATAATTGAATTAATCTGCCAGCACTCTTTGTGTTGGGAACTGGACATGAGCGATGGTTCCTTGCCCAGGTTCACTTTCCAAATCAAACAACGCACGGTTGGCCTCTACCAACGCTTTAGTAAGCGGTAAACCAAGACCGGTACCCTCATTGCGTTGCTCACTGACACCGTGAACCTGGTGGAATGGCTTTAAAGCGTCTTCGATTTCTTTTTCATTCATGCCTTCACCAGTATCACGTATGCGAAGGGCGACTTCACCATTGCTTTCGTAAACAGTTGAAACAATCACTTGGCTGTTTGTTGGTGAGAATTTAATTGCGTTGGAAACCAGGTTCAAAATGATCTGACGGATACTTCTGCTGTCGGCCACAACTTTTGGAACGGCGCGCGATAAAGAAGTACGTATTATAATTCGATTACCATTTGCTTGTGGTTGCAACAAGGCAACTGTTTCTGAGACCAGTTCATTTAGATCTACCGCTTCAAACTCCAGCTCAAGTTTGCCGGCTTCGATTTTTGAAAGATCAAGAAGGTCGTTTATCAGTTCAAGAACATGGTTTCCTGAGCGATTGATATCGCGAAGATATTCTCTGTAACGTTCATTCTTGATCGGACCGAAACGTTCTTCAATCATTAAGTCCGAGAAGCCAATAATTGAGTTAAGAGGCGTTCTTATTTCGTGGCTGATGTGTGCCAAGAAGTCTGATTTTTGACTGCTGGCAGATTCTGCTTCGTGACGGGATTGGATCAGTTCTTCTTCTGCTTTTTTCCAACTCGTCATGTCACGAATTACGGCACAGAGTTTGCCCGATGATTGCATTTTGGAAATGGTAATGAAGACAGGGATCATGCCGCCGTTTGCTTCTGCAGCAATTACTTCTTGGCCATCGTTGAACAAGTTCTCGATAGTTGGGCCAGAAAAATTTTCAACATATTGGCGAATATTGTTTCTGCTTTCGGTTGCAAATAATGTGGTGACGTTTTCATCTTTTGCGTCATCGAAGCTGATGTTAAAAAGTGCTTCAGCTGATGCGTTTATGGACACTATCGTACCTTCAGGGTCCAGAACCAAAATACCGTCGCTTGTAATATCAAGGATATTTTGAATTTCGCTGACACTGGACATTTCCAATGCTGGCGGCTCGTGCTGTACTGGCTCGTCCAGGATTGCAAAAGAGATAAGAAGTGCTTTCTCACCGGCCCATGGGACCGTATGAAGGACTGGGCTAATAGGTGTTCTCTCACCAGATTTTGTTGTCAGACAATAGTTCGGAACTGCTTCATCGTCATCTACAGAAATAGGAGTCAGGATTGTTTCTATTCCGCCAGCTGCTTCCAATTCGTTGGTGGTTTCATATCCCGATGCTTCCAAAAGACTTTGGTTGGCAAATAGAATTTCTTCGCTGTTATACACGATGATAGCAACAGGGAGGTTTTCCATGATGGATGTATCAAGACCTGCGGGATTGAAGGTTGAAATGTTTTCATCAGAAACTTCAATCTCATCGATATCTTGCCCTATCGGTTCAATCTCTTGTTCTTCTTCAAGATAATCATCTATTTCTGGTTGTTCTGAGGCTTTTGTTCCATCAGAACGCCGTAAAGTGTCTCCAATTTTTTGGAATGCATAACTTTCCTGTTCACTCAACGTTGGAACGTTAGTTTGTTCTTCACGCGGTACCAAATGGACAATGTTGGATTTATCTTTTGAATTCTCCGAGTTTTCTGAAAGATCAGGCTCCGAGTTGTCTTGGTCGGAAATAGAACTTGATACAAGTGCCAGGCCAGTTTCATCCGGGTCCAAAATCGCATCTGCGGATCTAATAATGCCAAAACCGCGGAAGCCTTCAAACTCACGATCTGAGTTGAATGAGGGAAGGGCAGCAAGATCGATGGGCAAAACCATATCGGTGCCCTGCACAGGCCAAAGTACGGTTTTGCCAGACCAGGTGTCATGTTTGTTTAGTAATTTTTCAATTTCACGATTGGTGTCGAAACCAAATACATTGGCTACTTCTCGCCACTCCCGTCCAACCACAGCAGCAGCATTTGGCCCCACTGTTTGCTCAAGTTCTGGTGAAACGGATATGAATATACAGTTTTCATCTGTTACCCATGCAAAGCGAACAGTGCCATCGTTTTTTTCCAATTCGTACTTGTGCACTGGCTCGGATTCCGATTTTTTTGGCTCTGGCTCTGGCTCTGGCTCTGGCTCATTATTCTGTGTGTCTGGGTTGATTATCGAATCAAAATCGGTGATTGGCTCTTCGATGATAACCTCATCAGAAATTTCGTCCGGGTCTTCATCTAATAGTGGAGAAGACTGTTCGTCCCCATCATCGGCATCCGAACTTTTTACCTGGGTTTGAGTGTCAGCTAAAACAATCAAGTTTCTGCCTGGATTGTCAGACAACCTGGCAAGACCAATGGCGATAATATTGTCGTATAGATTTGGTTCCGGGCGCTTGATAAGACGATCAGATTCATCTTTTAGCTCGTTTATGAGGCCGGATAGAACTTCTTCTGAAGGCCCTAAATCCTGAAAATTTTTGGACGCTGACAATGGCAAACCGTAGTCATCCAAAATAGCAGCGGCATCGGCAAAGCCTGTAAGGCTTTCAACGGCATTATCAGCCAGTGTATTTTCATTTGCGTTTTTGTTGCCGTCAAAGAAGTTGGTTACTTTGTAGCCAAATTCTTCTTCGCAAAGTTGAATACGCTTGATCTCAAACTGAATTAAAAGTGAGCGCAGGCCCTGATTTATTCTGAAACCCCGCACAATGGTTTTGTCATCTTCCAACTGTTCGATGGAATCTTTTATTTGGCGAATAATGGACTGATTGTCTGATAGTTTCGCTGCAAGCAGGTCTACAACACCGCGCCCACCAAAAAGCTGCGCACCTGTGGCATTTGCCCATAGTATTTTATCAATATCGTGATTAAACAATACAACAGCATCTTGTGAGAGCACGTGTTTGCGCAACTCTTTGAGAACCGAAAGGTCAAGATATGATTGATTTTGCCCTTGCATACGCGTGTACTCAATACTGTGTTTGCCGCCTGCAAACGTGTTTTGGGACAGTTCCTCACCATTCTGACCCGCAATTTTATTCTTAATAAACTGTTAATACCGTGCTGGTGTTCGATGGTCTAGGAATAATGAGTTATTGTCGGAATTGCTTGAATTCAAGGTTAATGGGCATTATTTATAAAATAATGGAAATGCGTAAAGTTTTTCTTGCAAATCAGACAAGATGCCCGTATTTCAAAATGGCTTCTTATAGAAGATGTGCGGTTGTAGCTCAGTTGGTTAGAGCGCTTGCTTGTGGCGCAAGAGGCCGGTGGTTCGATTCCTCCCAACCGTACCATTCAGAAAACTCTGAGTAGTAAATAAGTGCGTGACATTGCTGCCACGCACATTCTTTTTGAGGTTAAGCTTCGGGGTTCCAGCCGCCAATTGCCTTGATTTCCAGGAATTCTTCCAATCCCCAAAGACCACCTTCACGGCCGTTGCCTGACTGCTTGTAACCGCCGAAAGGTGCTCCGGCTGATCTTGGTGTGCCGTTCATGTCTACCATGCCTGAGCGAACCTGACGTGCAACACGGTTTGCTTTTACCGGGTCCGTCGTTTGAATGTAGTTTGTCAGGCCGTAAAGCGTATCATTTGCAATTTCGATCGCTTCTTCCTCAGTATCAAATGGCATCATTGATAAAACAGGGCCAAAAATTTCTTCCTGGCAGATGCGCATATCGTTTGTGCAGTCTGCAAAAATTGTTGGGCGCACGAAGTAACCGCGGTTCATGCCCTCCGGACGACCAAGGTCACCAGCAACAAGCCGCGCTTTGTCTTCTTTGATGCCAACTTCGATCAATCCTTGAATTTTTTCAAACTGCAATTCGTTCACAACCGGACCAATGTGCTTGCCTTCTTTTGAAGCAAGATCTACCGCTGTAGCATCAGCTTGGGCTACAGCTTCTTCAACTGCCTGATCGTAGCGCGAGCGTTCTACCAACATACGGGTAGGGGCGTTACAAGACTGACCGGTGTTATTGAAACAGCGAATAACGCCATTTTTAACAGCATCGGGGGCAGCATCAGCAAAGACAATATTTGCACCCTTACCACCAAGTTCCAGTGATACGCGCTTTAGAGTATCAGCTGCATTTTTGGTAATTAGTGTGCCAGCATGTGTTGAGCCGGTAAAGGATACCATGTCTACGTCTTTATGACCTGACAATGTAGTACCTACGCCAGGACCATCACCATTGACCATGTTAAAGATGCCTGCAGGGACGCCTGCTTCATGGAGAATTTCTGCGAACAGAACGCCTGAAAGTGGTGATTGCTCTGATGGTTTCAAAATTGTTGTGCAACCTGTTGCAATACCAGGCATTACCTTGAGTGCAATCTGGTTCATTGGCCAGTTCCAAGGTGTGATCAATCCACAAACACCAATTGGCTCATGAATGATGCGGTCATTTGGTGTATCTGAGCGCAACTCGCGTTCAAACTCATACGTTTTCATTGCGTCAATAAAGGCCTTGATGTAATAAGAACCAGTTCCTGATTGTGCTACTTTAGACATGCTAACCGGAGCACCCATTTCTTCTGAAATTGTCAGGCCCATTTCGTCAGAGTGTTTTAGGTAAACTTCAAGAATTGTTTCCATCAACTCAATACGTTCAGCCTTAGATGACCTGCTCCATGAAGGGAAAGCAGCTTTTGCTGCTGCAATAGCTGATTCAGCATCTTCTTTGCCGGCAAGCGAAATGACTGCATAGGCTTCTTCCGTTGATGGATTGATCACATCAAAATCTGTACCGTTAATTGGGTTTACCCATTCACCATTGATGTAAAATTTGCGCATCTCTTTCATGAGAATACTCTTTTAAATTTAGTTTATTTGAGGGGACTGTAGTAGGGAATACAAGCTTATGCTTGCAAAATTTTTTCACTTTTTGCAAGTATTTTTTCTGGTGCATTCAAGGCTTCTTTTGAAATCCAAATAGCGATGCCTACGATCACCAGAAAACTGCCTAGAATGTGTAAAAGTGATAGCGAAATTCCAATGATTGGCAAGAGCATTAAACATATATAATTCAGTGTGTTCAATTTGCTCATTTGATATCTGGTTGCCATGGTCAAGATGACCCAAACCAAAATCAGTATGTCATACATCATTATACTCCGAGTCCTTGAAAATCTGATTATTTGGGGTTGACGTTTCAGGCT
>JAALLB010000141.1 GCA_011087745.1 Hyphomicrobiales bacterium
TTCGTATCATATCACACCAAAACATTCGGGTTTTGGAGTAGGATGGGTATAGTAGGAAAAGAACCTGTAAGTTCAGATCAACCAGATGGTGACTTGCTTACAACAACCTGGGCTGGTGGAAATGAAGATTTCAAGGTTTTTGTGTTTTTCAAATCCGATAAAGCCAACCGCGCTAACCTATTAAACGTAACCATTCTTTCAAAAGAACGAATTTAACAAACCCAAAACATTCCACTTAGGGAAAACATAAATGTCTATTCTAATTGATCGTGATACCAAAATTCTTGTACAAGGCCTTACTGGTAAAACTGGCTCGTTTCATACAGAGCAAGCTTTGGCCTATTTCGGAACGCAAATGGTTGGCGGTACCCATCCGAAAAAGGGTGGAGAAAACTGGACCGGTTCCAGCGGTGAGACACTTCCAATTTTTGCAACAGTTGCAGAAGGCAAAGAGCAAACGGGTGCTGATGCTTCCGTAGTCTATGTGCCACCTGCAGGAGCTGCCGGTGCAATTTTGGAAGCGATAGAAGCAGAAATTCCGTTGATCATTTGTATCACCGAAGGTGTGCCAGTAATGGACATGGTGAAAGTAAAAGCCAAACTGGATAAATCAAAATCTCGTCTTGTCGGTCCAAACTGTCCAGGTATTTTGACGCCAGAGCAATGTAAGATCGGTATCATGCCAGGATCCATTTTCAAGAAGGGCTCTGTGGGTGTTGTTTCTCGTTCAGGTACGTTGACCTACGAAGCTGTGTACCAAACAACAATTGCTGGCCTTGGTCAGACGACTGCTGTTGGCATCGGTGGTGATCCTGTCAAAGGCACCGAGTTTATTGATGCGCTGGAAATGTTCCTTGCCGACGATGAAACCGAAAGCATCATCATGATTGGTGAAATTGGCGGTTCAGCAGAAGAAGACGCAGCGCAATTCCTTGCTGATGAAGCAAAAAAAGGTCGCTCAAAACCGGTTGCCGGATTCATCGCAGGTCGCACAGCGCCTCCAGGACGTACAATGGGCCACGCGGGTGCAGTAATTTCTGGAGGTAAAGGTGGGGCAGATGATAAAATCGCTGCCATGGAAGCTGCTGGAATCAAAGTTTCTCCATCACCAGCAAAGCTCGGAGAAACACTTTTGGCTGCACTGGGTAAGTAGAAATACCCAAAAACACCTACTGAGTTTTAAATAAATTGGCGCCACCTGTTGAACGGATGGTTTAACGGGTTGCGCTTAGCCATGGCGTCTACTATGACACGGCTAATACTTGCCTTGAATTTAGCGGAGATACTCAATCATGGATAAGTGGATTTACACCTTCGGCAATGGAAGTGCTGAAGGCGAGTCTAGTATGAAAGAACTCTTGGGCGGTAAAGGTGCCAACCTTGCCGAAATGAGCTCACTTGGACTACCTGTTCCACCAGGTTTTACGATTACCACGGAAGCATGCAATTGGTATTATGCTAACGGCGAAGAGTATCCAAAAGAACTGGCCGAACAAATGGTTGATGGCCTAGGCAAAATTGAACAGGCAACCGGTCGAAAATTCGGTGACGCAACTAAACCATTGTTGGTTTCTGTGCGCTCTGGTGCCCGAGCATCCATGCCAGGCATGATGGACACGGTTTTAAATCTTGGGCTGAACGATCAAACAGTTGAAGCAATGGCTGTTGAAGCCAACGATGCCCGATTTGCCTATGATAGTTATCGGCGATTCATCCAGATGTATTCAGACGTTGTCCTTGGTGTAGATCACGGTATTTTTGAAGACATTCTGGAAGATGCAAAAGATGCCAACGGTTATAGCCAAGATACTGATTTAACGTCTGATGACTGGAAAGAAGTTGTCAAAGGCTTTTTGAAGAGTGTCGAGCAAGAACTGGATCGTCCATTCCCGCAAGACCCGCAACAACAACTCTGGGGTGCAGTAGGCGCAGTATTCTCTTCTTGGATGAACGCTCGTGCGATTACGTATCGCAAATTGCACAATATCCCGGTTGAATGGGGTACAGCTGTAAACGTTCAAGCCATGGTATTCGGCAATATGGGCGACAGCTCTGCAACAGGAGTTGCCTTTACCCGCAACCCCTCAACTGGCGAGAACAAGTTGTACGGTGAATTCCTCGTGAATGCACAAGGTGAAGATGTTGTTGCTGGTATTCGTACACCACAAGATCTGACTGAAGAATCCAGAATTGCAGCTGGATCAGAAATGCCTTCACTCGAAGCTTTGATGCCTGAAGCATTTGCAGAATTTGTAGCTACCGCTGATAAACTTGAGCAGCATTACCGTGATATGCAGGACCTTGAGTTCACTATTGAAAACGGCAAGCTTTGGATGTTGCAAACCCGTGCAGGTAAACGCACGGCAAAAGCTGCACTTCGGACAGCCGTTGAAATGGCCAATGAAGGATTGATTACCAAAGAAGAAGCCGTACTTCGTGTAGAGCCATCTTCATTGGATCAACTACTTCACCCAACAATTGATCCAAATGCAGAAAAGACAATTATTGGTAAGGGACTTCCAGCTTCTCCTGGTGCTGCGACCGGGCAAGTTGTTTTCAATTCTGAAGATGCTGAAAAGCTAAAGGGCGAAGGCACCCCTACTATCCTTGTTCGTGTTGAGACAAGTCCAGAAGATATCCACGGCATGCATGCAGCAGAAGGAATTTTGACTGCGCGAGGCGGAATGACGTCCCATGCGGCGGTTGTTGCAAGGGGCATGGGTAAGCCTTGTGTTTCTGGAGCAGGTGGCATCCGCATCGATTATACTGCTGGCGAATTACGTGTGCCCGGGCATACCTTTAACAAGGGTGACATTATTACAATTGACGGTTCAACTGGCCAAGTATTGTTAGGTGCGGTTGCCATGCAGCGACCAGAACTATCTGGCTCTTTTGGTCACTTAATGGAATGGGCAGATGAGCTTCGCCGCATGGATGTGCGTACAAACGCTGAAACTCCAGCAGATTCAAAATCAGCACGCTCGTTTGGTGCAGAAGGCATTGGTCTTTGCCGCACAGAGCATATGTTCTTTGATGGAGAACGCATTATTGCTGCCCGTGAAATGATTTTGTCTGAGACAGAAGAAGATCGCCGCAAAGCCCTTGCAAAATTGCTTCCTATGCAACGTTCAGATTTCACTGAATTGTTTGAAATTATGGCGGGTCTTCCTGTCACTATTCGTTTGCTTGATCCACCACTTCATGAGTTCTTGCCGCACACCGACAAGGACATTGAAGAAGTGGCACAGGCCATGGGTGTTGACGCAGAAATTCTTCGGCGTCGTAATGTAGCACTTCAGGAATCCAATCCGATGCTTGGACACCGCGGTTGTCGCCTTGCTGTTTCGTATCCGGAAATTGCAGAGATGCAAGTTCGCGCAATTATCGAAGCAGCGATCGAAGCAGGTAAACGCGCTGGCAAGGCAGTGGTTCCTGAAATCATGATCCCATTGGTCAGTATGACAGCAGAACTTGCCTATGTTAAAGCGCGCATTGATGCAGTTGTTAAAGACATTATGGATGAAACTGGCGAAACAGTTGAATACATGGTTGGCACAATGATCGAATTGCCACGAGCAGCTCTTAGAGCTCAGGAAATAGCAAAAGCAGCTGAGTTTTTCTCATTCGGCACCAATGATCTTACGCAAACTGCTTTTGGCATCTCGCGAGATGATGCATCTATGTTCCTGACAACCTATGAAGCTAAAGGTATCATCAAGCGTGATCCATTCGTTTCACTTGATGTTGAAGGTGTAGGTGAGTTGGTGAAAATTGCTGCAAAAAAAGGACGTTCAACCCGCGGTAATATCAAGCTTGGTATTTGTGGCGAACACGGCGGTGATCCGGACTCAATTGAGTTCTGTGAATCCATCAATCTTGATTATGTATCTTGCTCGCCTTTCCGGGTTCCTATTGCGCGTTTGGCGGCAGCACAATCTGCGATCAGAAACAGATCCCGCTAAAAGAGCAGGGGGTTAAACCAACCCCAACTCATTTGCAATTTTAAACAGGGCGGCGGCATTACCTCCGCCCGTTTTTTCCCGGATTGCCAATCGGTGACTTTCCACGGTTCTTACTGATATCTTCAGCTTTTCAGCAATCTCCTTGTTTGTAACTCCAAGCGCAATCTCAGCTAAAACTTGTTTTTCTCGCTCAGATAATTTGTACTGGTTTTGCGATTTATCCACGTTGGGTTGTGTGTCAAACGCCTGTGCAACCTTGGATCCCAAATAAGTTCCGCCATTATAAACAGCTGAAACCGCCAAGGTCATTTCTTCACGTGATATGTCCTTGAGCAAATAGCCCTTCGCACCAATTCTAAGTGCCTCATGAATGTATTCCGGATTATCATAAACTGACAGAAAGATAATTTTGTTGTTGGGCGAAACGGCAAGGATCTTTTCTGCAACCTCTAGTCCAGTCATTCCCGGCATTGAAATATCCAAAAAGATAATGTCAGGTTTCAAAGATTGGGCTTTTTCAAGTGCAGTGATGCCGTTGTTGGCTTCTCCGCATACCTCCATGTTTTCCGAGATATTTAATCGCGCAACGAGACCCTCACTAACCAGGTCGTGGTCATCCGCAATTAGGATTCTAATCTTTGACACTTAATCAGCCTTCTTTTGTCTTTTCTGGCCCTTCAGGAAAACTTCAAGCGTTAAACCGCTTGGTTTGTTCTCTGTTAGCTTAAAAGTTCCATCATGACTAGCAATGCGTTCTTCCATATTTCGCAAGCCCATTCCCTTTATTCCCGATGATTGTATTTCATCATTAAAGCCAACTCCGTCATCGACAATTTTCATTTTGATACCGCGTGATGACTGTTCAAGCGAGATTTTTACTGATTTGGCCGTGGAGTGTTTTGCGATGTTTGCAAGCGCTTCTTGAGCAACTCTATAAAGACGGTCTTCTCGCGATCGTCCAATACATTGCCAACATTTTGCGCCAACACACTTGTTTTCATTCCGGTTTGTTGTTCAAAATCCGAGCCCAGACTTTTTATGGCTGCTGCCAGTCCAACGTCATCTAATACGGACGGCCTCAGTGCAATTGAAATCCGCCTGATTTCTGAAATGGCAGTGAGTATCGTCTCCATTGATTTTTCAATGGGCGCTTTAATAGTGGGGTGTTTTGTTGCTTTTGCTGCAGCCACATCAAGACTGTATCGGGCAGATTGAACCGCCGCTTGTTTGTCGGAGGGTAAAACTCTAGGAGAATTACCCTTAT
>JAALLB010000142.1 GCA_011087745.1 Hyphomicrobiales bacterium
AATCAACCTCAAATCAATCGGAAATACAGCCCTTATCCCGAGTTGACGTTATTTACGCAAATCTATGATGCAAAACATAAATTCGTACTTGAACGCTGTATTTACACCAAGTAAAGAAAAGACAGTCTGTCTGGTTGTAAGGAGCATGGCAATCGCAGAGGTTATTGGAGGATAGCAATTATGAGTGAATGTTGTGGACTCGGATATTCTTCTCCTGCAGAGGCTATGAAAGCACCGCGCGAGAAGTTGCTTTATACGATTGCGATATATACGGGCACCGGCATTCAAAAGCCTGAATTATCTGGCCACCATAGACAATGATCCTGAAAGTCCAACATACTCTCAAGTAATATCGCGCTGCGAAGTGCCGGGCATCGGTGATGAACTTCACCACATGGGGTGGAACGCATGTTCGTCTTGTTTTGATGACAGCTCCATGAGCCGCCAATACCTTATAGTTCCAGGCGTACGGTCATCCAACTTGCATATTATTGATTGTGCGACTGATCCACGAAACCCAACCCTTTTCAAGGTGATTGAGGGCTCTGAAATCAAGGCAAAGACCAATCTTTCTGCACCGCATACAATTCACTGTTTGGGATCCGAGATCATCATTTCAATGCTGGGCGATGCACAAGGGAATGCCCCTGGGGGGTACCTGCATCTCAACAAGGATTTTGAAATTGTTGGCCGTTGGGAAAATTCAATGGGCGATATCAAGTTCGGTTATGACTTTTGGTATCAACCACGGCACAATGTGATGGTGAGCTCCGAGTGGGCTGCTCCTAATACGTTTATGCCTGGGTTCGATCTTGAAGAAGTTGGTCACTTGAAATATGGCCGTGAAATTCATCTTTGGGATTTTGAAAAGAAAGAACCCATGCAAACGATGTATTTGGGTGAAGATGGGCTTGTACCATTAGAAGTACGCTTTCATCATGACTCAGACTCTACGCATGGTTTTGTGGGCGCTGCTCTATCAGCAAACATCATTCACTGGTGGAAAGATGAAGTTGATGGTGAATGGAAGTGGGAAAAGATTGTTGATGTGGAGAACGAACCACATCCTGATTGGCCAATTCCTGTACCGGGTGTTATCTCGGTTATCCTACTTTCGATGGATGATAAATATCTTTATCTGTGCAATTGGCTACACGGGGATATTCGTCAATATGACATCTCCGATCCGCATAATGCCAAACTGACAGGTCAAGTCTGGATGGGCGGATTGCTTGACAAGGCACCGGAAGTAAACGGCGTAAAAGTCACAGGTGGACCGCAGATGATACAATTATCTCTGGATGGAAAACGACTATATGTAACGACTTCATTATTCTCAACCTGGGACAATCAGTTCTATCCCGAAATCAGAACCAATGGCGGATGCATGCTGATGGTCAATTGCGACACTGAAAACGGTGGCATGGAAATTGACCCCAATTTCGTCGTTGATTTTGGTAAAGAACCCAATGGTCCTTCACGCTGTCATGAAACCCGTTATCCTAGTGGCGATTGCACAAGTGATATTTGGATATGAGCACACATACGATCACCATCGCCAATCGCGAAAATGCAACCTATGAAGTAGATGCCAAGAAACCTCTTCTCGACAGCTTACGGGATCAAGGCGTTGATTTGCCTTATGGCTGCAAATACGGTGGATGCATAACGTGTGCTGCGAAGCTACTTGATGGCGATATTAATCAGAAGGCTCAAGTAGCTCTCAACAATCGCCAGATCAATGATGGTTATGTTATTTTGTGTGTTGCCCGACCTCAATCGGATTGTACATTTGAAATTGGTGTTGAGAGCCATGACAAGCTCTATCGAAATCCATTTTTTGACCCATTAAAACCACATGAACTCAAGGCTGACATTGCCTCACGAGCAAAGGTGTCTTCTCAATGACAACTCTAGACGATTTACATCACATAGATCATGATACGCCGTATAGTGAAGACTATCTGCAGACGATTTTGAGTTCTGTGAAAACCATTGCAATGGTCGGTGCCAGCCCTGATAAAACCAAGTTCAGTTATGGTGTTTTGCGTGTTCTCCATGAAACCGGTTACGAGATGATACCAATAAACCCGCGCCCAGGCTTAGAAGAAATTCGCGGCCTGAAAGTTTATCCCTCTCTTGCTGCGGTTGATCGGCCCATTGATATGGTGGAGGTTTTTCGGCAGGCGGAAGATTTACCAGGTGTGGCAGAGGAAGCTGTTGCGGTTGGAGCAAAAGTGCTTTGGGGTCAAATTGGGGTAACACATCCACAAGCTGCAAGAATTGCCGAGGCTGCAGGCATGAAAGTCGTCATGGACCGTTGTCCGAAGATCAAACTATTCAGACCTTTCTGGAAGCCAAGACTAGACTTAAAAATCTAAAACCCAATTTTATCTCTAATACGACAAGCAACAACGGATGGCGCTAGAAACCACGGAATTCCGTTGTAGTATGGCCTGCCCTTGAATGGGATTTGACCGAAGGCAGTCACTTCCTTGGTTTTATCTGCAACTTGTTGTCCAATTCGCTTTCCGAGATAACTGGCCATTCCCACTCCAGAACCACAATAACCAGTTGCATAATATATCCCGTCACGTTCACCAGCATGCATCAATTCATCAAATGTATAGGCGACAAACCCTGCCCAAGAGTGGCTGATGCGAGTTTCTTTCAACTCTGGAAATAGCGCAACTAGATCGCGGTGCAGTTTGGGGCCGCTTTTTCTTGGATCGGTTTCGTATAATGAAACCCGCCCACCAAACAAAACCCGTTTGCGATCTGGCGTTGGACGATAATAATAGACCAACTTTCGAGTATCCGATAAAATTCGGTTGGTTGGGAATAACTTCTGCATAAGATCTTCGGGGATTTCTTCCGTAGCTATTATGTAAGACCCAATTGATATCACGCGGTTTCTAAGCCATGGCGTTAGTGAACTGGTATATCCATTGGTTGCAACTACCACTTTTTTTGCTGAGATTATTCCCTTGGTAGTTTTTATCTCAAAACTGTTCATTTCACGGTTGATGGCTTCAGCTTTGCAGTAAGAAATTATTTCAACACCAGCCTGCCTTGTTACTTCCAATAATCCGGCATGGTATTTTGCAGGATCAATGCTGGCATGTTTTGGATATACAATTCCGCCATAATAAGCTTGGGTACCCAATTCACTTTTCTGATCTTGTTTTGGCACCACGAATGCTTCTGTTTCAAATACCGGGTTAGAAGGTTCAGAGCATTCTCTTGCAAGTTTTTCATATTGTCCTTTTGTGTGGGCACCATGAAAGCGGCCAACTGTTTCAAAATTACAGTCGATCTTCTCGCTCTTGATAAAGTCTTCAATGTAATCTCTAGAGGCCTGCCCTTCCGAAAGGATTTCCATCGCCAGCTGTTCGCCATATCGGCTTTTCAGCTTGGCAAAACCGGGTTTAACGCTGGTTGATATTTGACCGCCATTGCGGCTGCTACATCCCCATCCAGCTGCCTCTGCATCAATGATGACCGTTTTTCGCCCAGCTCTAGCAGTTTGGATGGCAGCATGAAGCCCCGTATAACCTGCTCCGATAATTAGAACATCAACACTATCCGGAAGTTGATTGTTTCCTGCAGGCATAAGAGCTGCATTTTCCCACCAATATGGTTCTGCTTTAAAATTTTCCGTAAATAGATTTGAACCCGACATGATGATCAACCTGCCTGCTGTTCTAAAATTATATCAGCAGCTTTTTCAGCAACCATGATCGTTGGTGCATTGGTATTTCCGGAAGTTACAGTTGGAAATACGGATGCATCAACCACTCGCAAGTTTTTCAACCCATAGACTTGAAGCTTGTCATTGACCACGCTTGTTTTTTCATCCGGGCCCATTTTACAGGTGCTGACTGGATGGAACACTGTACCGACCCGTTCACGAATATCCGCAATCATTTCCTCATCTGATTGAACATCCTTACCGGGGATAATTTCTTCCTTGATGATACTCTTGAAAGATGGTGCAGCTGATAGTTTGCGCAACACCCTTGCTCCTTCAAGCATTTCACTAACATCTTGATTTGTTGAAAGATATTTAGGGTGAATTGCCGGATCTTCAAACGGATCTGAAGACTTGATTTCCAAATACCCCCGACTTGTTGGGCGGGTTGGTTGTGCACCCATAATGACACCTGAAAATGCATCCGGGCTCATGAGTGTGCGTTTTCCTAGCTGTCCTTTTGTATAGCTGACTGGAGAAAAATAAAGCTGCAAGTTCGGCCGATCAAGTTCCGGGCGAGATTTGATAAACCCGCCTCCTTGATTAACGCCAAGTGAGAGAGGGCCTCTGCGGCGAAGAATATAATTCAAGCCATGCCACAATCTTCCCAACCACGGTCGAAGTTGGTCATTCAACGTCTTAACGTTGGTCTTGTAAGTGTAGTCAATACTCAAATGATCTTGCAGGTTTTGTCCAACATTTGGCTGATCATGAACAACTTCGATGCCATTGTCTTTCAAATGCGATGCTGCCCCTACTCCGGAAAGCTGTAAAATTTGCGGCGTGTTTATTGAGCCTGCTGAAAGGATAACCTCTCGCCCGGCGTATACCTGTTTGGTCTTTCCATTTTGGATATATTCTACACCTATTGCCTGTTTGTTTTTGAACAAAACTCTGGTCGTGTGGGCGTTGATTTCAACTGCAAGGTTTTTTCGTTTTCTTACTGGATGAAGATAGGCTCGGGCAGCAGACATGCGCAAACCATCCTTGGCTGTGTTTTGATACAGCCCTATCCCCTCGGCCTCGCCTGCATTGAAATCTTCAATATGCTTTAGGCCAGATTCAACACCTGCGCGAAGATAGTTCTGACAGGTTGGATGCAGGTCCTGTTCCATTGTTGAAACATATAAGGGACCCTCGCCTCCACGCCATTTGGTAGCGCCTTGATCACTGGTTTCTGATTTCTTGAAATAAGGCAAGACACCATCCCAGCCCCACCCTTTGTTACCTAGCGCTTTCCAATCTTCAAAATCAGTTTGTTGACCACGGATATAGACCATTGCATTTATTGAAGACGAGCCACCGATTACCTTGCCGCGGGGCCAATAGCTAGACCGATCATTTGTTCCTGGATCCGGCTCAGTTGAATACATCCAGTTGATTTTTTTATACTCCGAGTCCTTGAAAATCTGATTATTTGGGGTTGACGTTTCA
>JAALLB010000143.1 GCA_011087745.1 Hyphomicrobiales bacterium
CCATAAGGGTAATTCTCCTAGAGTTTTACCCTCCGACAAACAAGCGGCGGTTCAGCGCCCCAGTTTTTTGTTATGGAAACTGATGCCGCGGGAAATCGCATTCGGCGTGGCGGTGCAAGTGGTTTTCCTAGTACGCGGTTTGGCGGTGATTGTCCCAAATTGATAGTGCATCAGGCTTTTGGCAGTCCAGGTCAAATTTTTGCCGAAACAGTTGTTACACCTCAAGATGCTCAATTTGTAGTGCTTGGGCGTACCGTTGAGGGATTGCGGTCTGGATATCTTGATAGACCTCACCGAACCGCTTTATTGATTGGGTTTGACACAACCTATGCCAAAGAAATTGTTTATGGCGATGGTTTAACAGGTGTTGCAGCCAGAGAACCGGTGGAGATCGGACCAAGTTGTCGATTATGCGAGCGTCTAGGGTGCATTTCCCGAGCACATCCGCCACTAACCCGTCCTTTAGGATTGGATGAAATGGTTCGCTGTGTATCAGCGTTTGATTTTCAATAGTTTTGAGATTTAGCTGCGCGGGGGTCTGAATAAATAAACCACAAGCCAGACAGGGACGATTACCATTGAGCCCAGGATGATGTTGGGCAGAGCCCATTGGAAACCTTGCTCTAAATGAAGCATCACTTTTTCTGGTGTCATGCCCATTTCTGCCAGTATCTGTTCGGCCGACAAATCAAGGCGTGTGAGAACCACGCCAGTTATCAATGACGCAATCGCAATTTGCGTAAATGTTGAAAATAGACGAAACATTAAGCTGGAATCTTCCCCATTAAAGATTTTAACCTTTCAGTATTTTATAGAAATACATTGATTCTATCAAATATTGGAATTGTTATAAATTTTTCCAAAGCTCCGGGTTTAGTTTTGATTAACAGATGTTGGTCCACTTTGAAGGGTTACCGATGGATTTATAGTTGATCCATTTATGATCAATCTGTTTTCTTTCGGACCATCTTCGCCTATTTCTTGAAACTGTAGATCAAGACTTCCTTCGTATAAGTTTATATCCCCAATAGCTTGTAAGCTCATATTGTTGGTTGTCTGGATTGTGCTTTGGGTGACAGCTGCAATGCCGTTGTTTAGAAACAGTTTTATTTTCATTTCATCAAAACTGGTACTTGTTGTTTCATCAAAGCCATCAATTTCCAGTTGGCCTTCTTCAGTTTTTTGAGTCATCAATTTAGGTAAGTTGACGCCAGTAATATCACCTGAGTTAAAGTCTCCTGTAAAAGTACCGTTCAAACCTGAGTTGATAAAGCCATCCGTTAATTTGTTGGTTCTAACATTGGCAATGAATGATGTCTTGCCGCTAATTCCAACTAGTTTCTTGCCAAATAGACCCGCTATGTTTTCTGCATCCACGTCTGAAGCAGATATGTCTAGAAAGGCTTGTTGTTTGTTTTCCGATATACGTTCACCAAGCTTTGCAACCATTTTTCCATTGAAGGCTGATGCATCACCGATATCTAATATCCATCCCTCATTATCAATATTGATAGCTGCAGCAACATTATCCAAATTTATTTGCCCGATGTTGATGGATTGAGATGATATTCGCAGGTCAACGTTTAAGCCATTTATGAGATTTGGCTTATTTTTATTGGAGTTGGTCAAGCCAGTGGAGTTAAAATAATCTGCAAGATCAATTTCCTCAAATGCCAACGTGCCATCAAGTTTCGATTTACCTAATTCATCAGTTGATACCCTAACTACGCCTGATGCACTGCTATCACCAATATTAAAGGTTGCGTCTGACAATACTGTGCTGTTGGCGGTTGATTCAAATTTGCCGACTGCGCTCCAATTTTCAAAGCTGCTAAATTCTCCAATGTCGAATTTCAAGACTTCGGCAAGTCGGCTGATGGAAGGGGTATTTGCAGCAAGATCACCTTTAACAAAAAGATCTGCAAACATATTTGCTTGGCCATCAAACTTAAATTTGAGCGGTTGGGAATTTATTTCAACGAATGCCTGACTCTCACCACCTGATAAAATCTTTATTGGGTCTTTAAGGTTTGATAGGGTAGTTATGCCTTCACCACGCCAAATTCCATTGCCTGAAATGTTTATATCACTATTGGTATTTGGCCATAAAAACTTGCCATTAATGCTGGTAACTGTCTCACTTGTTCCGGCAATTTCATCATCGTAAATCATGATGCCATTTATGATTTCCAGGCCTCCAATTTTAGTTTCTGGAAGCAGGTCATCAGTTTGATTTGCTCGATTGGTGATTGTTGCCTGAATAGCTTCGTTGAACCCACCTTTGTCAAATTCCCAATTTTTGCTGCCATCGGTGAAGGTCTTTAATTCAAATCGTGGGCGTAAAAATTGATATTCTGTTACCTCTATTTTACCAGAGAGCAGTGGAATTATGTCGAGTTGAGCTTTAACTTTTTCAACTCTTAATAATGGTGTATCGGCTTCTCCGCGAGATAGGTCAACTAACACCAGGTCTGAAATTTCAAACCCAAGAAATGGATTGAAAGAAAGCGATGGATTTCCCTGGAACGTTACTTTCCGTCCAGTAAAAGCCTCTATTTTTGATGTTATGCCTGTGCGTACCGTATTTGATGAAACAACAAAGGGGATTGCTGCTAGTACACCAGCACCAATAATCAGTACAGCGACGATAGCTGTTACGATACGTTTCATATATTCCCCTTACAGTTCTTGCATTGTCTGTCTTGGTTTTATATTCATACCAATTTTTCAAGAACGCCTGCTAACTTTTATAACAGAAATACTGCTTTGTAACCCTCAACAATACTTTACCAACAACCTAGGTAGCTGTAATCATGTATGGTGATTAATGCTTGTATGAATAGGAAAATTAATGACTAAGCTAATGCCTCTGTGGACCCCTTCATCTGAGCAAATATCAGCATCTCGCATGAGCGAATTTGCAAAATTTGTGGAACAGCGTGAAGACGTGAATTTTACCGATTATGCATCGCTTCATTATTGGTCATGTCATAGTGGTTCAGATTTTTGGAACCAACTCTGGGATTTTGCCGAAGTTGTAGGGGACAAAGGTGAGCGCATTGTTGTTGATGAAGAGAAAATGCCTGGCGCCAAATATTTCCCTGATGCCAAAATAAATTATGCAGAAAACTTGCTGAAATATACTGGTGATGAAGAAGCTATTGTTTTTCGGTCAGAAGACAAACTGGAAACGCGTTTAACTCGCAATCAATTGCATGAATTGGTATCTCGTTTTCAGCAAGCTTTTATAGCAGATGGACTTCAAAAAGGAGACCGGGTTGCCGCTATGATGCCGAATATGCCCGAAACCATTGCGGCGATGTTAGCGGTTACTTCTCTTGGTGCTATTTGGTCTTCATGTTCACCTGATTTTGGCAGTAAGGGCGTACTTGACCGGTTTGGACAAATCAGTCCTAAAATCTTCATCACATGTGATGGCTACTGGTATGGTGGTAAGAGAATTGAGATTGCTGATAAGCTCAGCGACATTGTTTCGGAACTCGGAGCTTCACGAACTGTAATTGTTCCTTTGTTAGGAGATGCCCATAGTGTTGCAGAGGGGCTTCAAAATTAGGCAACAATGAAGAATTATCTAGCTCCACACGCCAGCAAACCGGTAACGTTTGAGCTATTGGAATTTTCTCATCCGCTGTACATTATGTTTTCTTCAGGTACCATCGGTGTTCCGAAATGTATTGTACACTCGCACGGCGGGTCTTTGATGACATTAGTCAAAGAGCACCAGCTACATGTAGGCATGAAGGAGGGTGATCGTGTATTTTATTTCACAACATGTGGCTGGATGATGTGGAACTGGCTGGTGACAGCATTGGCAAGCGGTGTGACATTGATGCTTTATGATGGTTCTCCATTTGCTCCAGATGAAAAAGCAATGTTTGATTATGCAGAAGCTGAAAAGTTCACACTACTCGACACCTCGGCAAAATTTATTGATGCAGTTCGCAATACAGGTTTTCGCCCGATTGATACTCATGATTTATCCAGTATCAGAATGATTTCATCAACAGGCTCGCCGCTTGCTCCAGAGAATTTTGAGTTTGTTTATTCAGGTATCAAAGAAGACGTGCATCTGGCATCAATGTCAGGCGGTACTGATATCATGGGCTGTTTTGTCATCGGAGTACCTTGGAAGCCGGTTTATAAGGGTGAAATCCAGGGGCCTGCATTGGCAATGGATGTACAGGTTTGGGATGATGATCAAAAACCAGTTACAGGTGACAAGGGTGAACTGGTTTGTGCGCATGCATTCCCGTCTATGCCTGTTGGATTTTGGGAGGATGAAAACGGTGAGCGATACCACAATGCGTATTTTGCACAATTTGAAAATATTTGGTGCCATGGTGATTTTGCTGAATGGACCGAAACTGGCGGTATGATCATACATGGCCGCTCAGATGCAACACTAAATCCAGGTGGAGTGCGTATTGGAACTGCAGAAATTTACAACCAAGTTGAACAAATCGATGCGGTAGAAGAGGGGTTATGTATTGGTCAGGACTGGGAAAGTAATGCCCGGGTTGTGCTCTTCGTAAGGTTAAGAGAAGGGTTAAAATTGGACGCAAACTTGGAAGCGGAAATTAGAAAGCGAATTCGAACGGGAGCTTCTCCTCGGCATGTTCCGGCAAAAATCATACAAGTTACTGATATTCCAAGAACAAAATCTGGTAAAATTACCGAGTTGGCGGTGAGGGATGTGGTTCATGGTCGTCAAGTAAAAAACAGAGAAGCACTTGCTAACCCCGAGGCACTTGATCTTTTTTCTGATCTGGAAGCACTTAAATCCTAAAAACCATGGTTAATAAAAAGTAACGTGAAAATTAACCTTGTTATATAATGGGACAGCTAAAATAGCTGACAAAAAGTTAATATTAAGGATTTGGTAACTTTTGGACGGCATGGTGGTGTTAACAAAGAGCTAACGGATTAACTTCCCCTCTTTAGCGAGATTTAAACGTGCAAGTGCTCTCACACTTTAAATTTTTAGCCTCGATCTTCGGATCGGGGCTTTTTTTTGTTTTGTAATCAGAGGCAACTGTTGTTAGGGGTAGATAACTTGCTTTTTAGTGAGTTTTCTTGATTGCTACTTTTGTCTGTGAGTCGGTATTATTCAACGTCAACTCGGGATAAGGGCTGTATTTCCGATTGATTTGAGGTTGATTG
>JAALLB010000002.1 GCA_011087745.1 Hyphomicrobiales bacterium
GCCTGAAACGTCAACCCCAAATAATCAGATTTTCAAGGACTCGGAGTATACTTCACCTTTTTCAACCAGATTGTAGCTCACACTGTTTTCATTTTTCTTTGAAGCCAGAAAATCTTTTTCGCCTTCCAGGATATCACCGCCATCAAGTGCAGGAGAGCCTAGTGGAATAACAATTGTTTTGCCAGTTGTTGCCGGATCATATTGGGGAATATTAGGTTGAGCAATGCTTGGATTAAGGGTTCCGTATGAGGCGTACTCAAAGCCTTCTGCATTTCCAATAACACCAATTTTCTGAAGTGCCTTGTCTGCAAAAAATGCAAGTTTTGCGCGGCCTGCCCGGGTCATGTTTATGCCTTTTGAACCCCGCAGTCTGACAATCTGTCCATTAATATCAGGACCAGCACTAACGAATTTTCCTTCTTCGTTGGTAAAACCATCCTAAATGTCGACGTATTCACCGCCACCAACTGCTTCTACTTTGGAGCGGTAAATTTCATTAAACGCCAAATAATCGGATTCATTTTTCCTGAGCGTACTAGCGGTAATCCTACCCAAACCAATGGAATTTTCCCACTAACGCCAATGGATGCAATTTTTGCAGCTCTCTTGTTGTATTCGGTTAGCCACTCTGGAGACAGTTTTTCTGGCTGACCGGGGAATTTCCATATTTTCTGGCGATCATTCATCCCGACAAGGGCGACGATAGCGATTGGTTTAAATTCTTCAATGAGTTGTGGAATACGCTCTGGCCAATTTACAACGTCATCCCGGATGAGGCCGGATGAAGGGTCTGTTTTATTGACCACAACAACATTTGCATTGGCAGCATATAAGCTTGGTCAGTTCTCTACCCATGCCGCCTGCCAGGAAGTCACCGACAACCAAAATTTTTGATGCGTTCTCGTTCTTAACCGCAATGACAGCTGGTTTGATTTGTGAAGCTGCGCGTGCAGTTTTACGCTGTGATGATTTTTTCTTTTTCTTAAGCTTTCTGGATGCAGTTTTCTTTGATGGTTTTACGACTTTGATTTTGTTTTTGTTCTTCTTGCGTTGTTTGAATAGAACATCAAAAAGAGTTTTGCGTTTTCTCTTTTCCTGTGCTTGAGCCTGTTCCACACCGATTATTGGCGCTAGCGCAAAATTGAGCACTGGCACCGAGGGAATTATAATTCCCAGGCACACGAAGAATACTACCGCTAATGTCAGACGTCGAAGCATGTTTATCAGACTGGTCCAAATGCCAGCCCCTTTACTCAATTACTCGTTACCAACGCTTAAAGTTGGTAGGCTCAACTACCCCTTAGTTTACCTAAAACCTTCTTGGATGCATAGCCATCTTGGGCCAACCCTACGCTTTTTTGATAGCTTTTAATGGCTTTTCGCGATCCACCGCCTATTTTACCATCGATTTCGCCATCATAAAATCCTTTTTGAAGTAGGCTAGCTTGCAACTCTTTGCTCTCTTCTTCATTCAGTCTTGTATAACCACGCGGCCAGTCAACAACAAATTCATCGTACCCGGCAAGGCGGTCCGCCAAGTGTCCAACTGCCAAAGCATACTTATCAGCGTTGTTATAACTTTTTAGAACAAAGAAGTTTTTGGTCATCAAGAATGCAGGACCGTTTGGTCCGGCAAGCACCTTTATGTTTGCCTTGCGGTTGCGGTCTGGAAATTTCTTTCCCTTTACGCGCTTTATGCCCAAGCTTTGCCATTGAACCAAGGTGCGGCTTGATGTTCCAACTTTTGAGACTTTAAAGCCGCGGGGTGTCTTTACTTCATAACCCCAGGTTTGGCCTGAACGCCAGCCGTTTTTCTTGAGAAGGTTGGCTGCAGATGCAAGTGCGTCCGGAACTGACTGCCAGATATTGCGCCGGCCATCACCATCTATGTCAACTGCCCAGGCTTGGTAACTGGTAGGAATAAATTGAGTGTGTCCCATGGCCCCAGCCCATGAACCTCTTAGGCCTTTGGCTGATACATCACCATTTTGAACGATTTTCATCGCGGAAATCAGCTGACTTCTTGCAAACTTTCTGCGGCGTTTGTCTTGATAAGCTAATGTGCCGAGAGAGCGGGCAACACTACGTAGCGCTGAATCTCGCTCCAATGCTGCACCGTATGAAGTTTCCATCGACCAGATTGCTAGAAGAATATGGCGGTCTACACCGTAACGTCTTTCGATGATGTCCAGCCATTTTTTGTATTGAATTTTCAGAGCCTGGCCTTTTTCAATCGCTGATTTAGTGATGCGATTGTCCATGTAGTCCCAGACTTTGGCTTTAAACTCTGGTTGGAAGTTTGCTGACTTGATCACCTCAGGATCTGGTGAAGTTATGCCTGAAAAAACAGCATCATACGTGCTGGTTCGAACACCATTTTTTGCTGCTACACCTCGAAAATCCCTAATCCACTTTTTGAAACCTGCGTCTGCAACTGCTGGGCTGGTCATTAAAGCCATGGTTAGGCTGACAGCCATTCCAGCAAATTTGATATTAGAAAAGAGCTTATTGGTCATTCAGTCTTACCCTCCAGCATTTATGCTTGGTTAGCTAAAAATCGCGTTTGTTGCGAATCAACGGCTAAAGGCATCATAGACTTTGAAGAGTCAGGAATAAATGGACGGATTTATGGCGGGGATATGAACTTATCGAGAGAAAAGTTGATGCGTGTTAGGCACTTTTCTTTAATGCAGGAAGTTTTTCTTCCCAATTAAGAGCGCTTGAAACAATGGTGTCCAGATTGTTGTGTTTTGGTACCCATTCAAGCCGGGTCATTAAACGGTGAGCATTTGCGGTGAGCGCTTCAATGTCGCCTGCACGACGATCCGTTTCAATGACGCGGAAATCATTGCCGGAAATGCGCTTAACCGTGTCAATCACCTGACGAACAGAATAGCCTTGGCTGTAGCCACAGTTAGCGGTAAATTTCTTGCCACCACTTCGCAAGTGTTGAAGTGCTATATAATGTGCATTTGCAAGATCACTAACATGGATAAAATCACGGACGCAGGTGCCATCAAGAGTGCTGTAGTCAGTGCCAAATATTTTCATTGAGCTGCGACTACCCGCGGCTGTTTCGCAGGCAACCTTAATTAAATGTGTGGCACCTTCTGTTGATTGTCCCGTACGGCCTTGAACATCGCAGCCTGCAACATTGAAGTAGCGCAAGATTACATATGACAAGTCATGCGCTTCAGCAGCATCACGGATCATAAGTTCGGTCATCAATTTGGATGTTCCATAGGGTGACATTGGGTTCAATATAGCGTTTTCACTTATTGGTCCCTCTGTTAGCGGATTGTCATATACGGCAGCCGTTGAAGAAAAAATGAATTTCTTAACGCCAGTATTTACCGCTGCTGCAATTAGGTTGCGGGAATTACCAGTGTTGTTTTGATAGTACATCAACGGGTTTTGCAAAGATTCAGGCACCACCACAGAACCGGCAAAATGGATGATGGAATCAATATCATTATCATTAATGACTTCTTCCATGGCATCTTGATCGCCGATATCAGCATTGATGAATTTTACGCCTTTCGGAATTGCCCATTCAAAGCCTGTTGTGAGATTGTCCACAACCAGAACATCTTCATGGTGATCCAATAGTTCCCAAACCATGTGAGAACCAATATATCCAGCGCCGCCTGTTACTAAGACCGTCATAACCCAAAACCTTTGTTTGCACCCGGCTTAAGAGCACCATAATCAACTTTGCTTAGGATCTTGATAATGAAAATGTTACAACTCTATTGAATCGCTTCATCTTCTGTTAAGGAAGGCATTGGCATAAACGTCATATAAATATCCATTGGGGTTCATCTCATGTCAGAAAAAAAACGCGTTCGCAAAGCTGTATTTCCTGTTGCGGGTCTTGGAACCAGATTCCTGCCTGCTACAAAAGCAGTGCCCAAGGAAATGCTGACGGTATTGGACAAACCCGTTATTCAATATGCAGTTGATGAAGCACGCAAAGCAGGTATTGAGCACTTTATTTTTGTGACGGGCCGCAACAAGGCAGTTATCGAAGACCATTTTGATCTTGCATATGAACTTCAAGATACCCTTGAAAAGCGAGAAAAAGTCGAGGCATTGGAAATTCTTTCCAAATATATGCCAGCACCTGGGGAAACCAGTTTTACCCGTCAACAAGCGCCGCTTGGCTTGGGGCATGCTGTCTGGTGTGCTCGTGAACTTGTTGGAGATGAACCTTTTGCGCTTCTATTACCGGACATGGTGATGAAGGATGAAAAAGGCTGTACGTCCGGCATGATCGATTTATACAATCAAACCGGCGGAAATGTTATTGCTACAGAGGAAGTAGCTTGGGAAGAAACGCATCAATATGGCGTAATTGAAAAAGGTGAGGATGTGGCCACTGGGTTTGAAGTAACCGGCATGGTTGAAAAGCCGGCTCCTGGTACCGCGCCATCAAACCTATTCATTAATGGGCGTTATATTCTTCAACCAGAGATTTTTGATATCCTGAAGAAACAAAGTCCCGGTGCTGGTAATGAAATTCAATTAACTGATGCCATGCTGACCTTGGCTAAAAGCCAAAAATTTTACGGGCATGTTTTTGAAGGTGAGACTTTTGATTGCGGATCCAAAGCAGGCTTCATTCGCGCCAATATTGCTTATGCATTAGATGATCAGGCAATTCGGGGTGAAGTTCTTAGTGACCTTAAAAAATGGGTCTTGTCCCGTTTTTTATCACTTTAGTTTATCTTTGCAGACGAACACCAACCTGGCCGCTGGTTGCATCAAAACTTGAATTTGGAGCATCCGTCTCAAAGCGTTGGTAATCAACTTGAGATGTGATCGCCATGAAGCGGTTGACCCAGTACTGTGTGCCTAGACCGACTTGTAGGGTTGTATTGTTGTCATCATTGGTTTCTACCTGCGCGTCTGCAAAAGCGTTGACGGAAAAACGATCTGTTATTTGCCGGTTTATATCCAGTCTACCATTATAGATAATTGAACCGTTTTCATTTGCCGTGGTGGAATCATTTGTGGTGGTTCCAAGTGTTAGCCCAACTTGGGTATCTCGAACAGGTGACCAATTAACCAAACCATTTACCGTAAAAGCATCAAGATCTTCCAGCAGCGGGTCATCAAAACTCTCGTTGACGTATCCAAGTGCTATCTCACCCGTTAGTTTTTCTCCAAGATCCACCTGCACGCCGCCACGCAATTCAAAGATATCACTATCCCGGTCGTTGCCATTGCGGTCCAGCTCCTGATCAAAGTCACGTATTGCGTAAGCACCCTCGATAAAAGGAACAAGGGCTGGTGAGATTTCATAACCGACACGTGCGGTTATACGGTATTCATTGTTATTGCGATCACCTTCGTTTTGAGTAACGTCGCCGCCAAGGTCTGCTGGCTGAAATTCATCGCGATCTACATCACCACGCAAGGTCAACTGGAGTTTTCTGCCGGTTCTTTGTAATTCCAAGCTGCCGCCCCAATTTTCCTGGATTGGGTTATCGACAGCTCCTGGTGCCAAGGTACTGCTAGTAAAACCTTGCGTTGAGATATTGTAGAAGCCGCGTGTTGTCAGGGTATAGCCGTCGATCAAATCCAGTCTAAGGGCTGTATCGACAAGTAGCTGTGGTTGATCAATTTCTTCATCGTCAAAGGGGCGCCTATAAGAGCCATTGATATTTGTTTGCCACTCATGGCGAGACCAATCAGAAGTAATGTTTGCTGAAACGGAGGTATCTGAAAAGGCTCCGCCTTCACCACCAGCTTGTTCTGAAACATTGCTTGAATAGCCAATGGCTTGTTCCAGAGAAACATTAAGATCATAAGTGCCAAGCCTTATCCCGGTTGGGCCAAATGGGTCTACTTCGTCCGTTGTTGCTGTTCCTGTTTGAACGGGGTCTACTGCGTTATTGGCAAGCGTGGAATCATCAGGATCGTTGGGGTTTATTACTGGCGTAGCAGCAGTGGCGGGTTGTGCTCTTTGCTGCGTATTTGTTTGGGCGATTGCTTGTGTGGTTTGTTCGTCTATCGTTTGACCGTTGCCAAGCAGTTGATTTCTTTGCGCATCCGAAGAAGATAGATCGTCTATGTTTCTACGCCTTGCATCTGCTTGTTGAACAGTTTCTGTGAAAACTGAATCAACTTGCGCGTCTGATGCGCGTTCAGCAGTTTGCGAATAGGCAGGCGAAAGCATGGTAGTTGTCAAAAGACTACCCACAAAAAAAATGCTGAGGTATTTGCCCGTCTTGGACATTTAAGCCATTGTCCTTTAATGATGCAGCAGAATAGCGATAAACCTTTTCAAACCGTAAACATTTACGGTTAAGGAATGGTTTAAGTTGGCTTGATTCAAGCCTTTTTGAGTTGGAAAGAATGCATGTCGAAACAGTCAAATATTGAGTCTGCTTTACGCACCATAGAGTTTGAGCGACAGGGTTTGGAAGCCGTTTCAGATGCGCTTTCAAATGGCATGGGTGATGAGTTTGATGCTGCTTGCCAAATTATGCGAGACATTGGTGGGCGTGTAATTGTAACTGGCGTTGGCAAAAGCGGCCATATTGGGACCAAAATTGCTGCCACACTGGCTTCGACCGGAACTCCAGCATTTTTTGTTCATTCATCAGAAGCAAATCACGGCGATCTTGGAATGATTGCCCGTGATGATGCAATACTCGCGCTTTCGTGGTCTGGTGAGACCGCTGAATTAAAAGGTGTAATTGCTTATTCAACCAGGTTTTCTATTCCGTTGATTGCCATTACCAAAAACAAACAATCAGCTCTGGGCAAGGAAGCAACTGTATGCCTTGAGCTTCCTAATGTTGAAGAGGCTTGCCCCAATGGATTGGCGCCGACAACATCCACAACCATGCAAATGGTAATTGGCGATGCTCTTGCGGTTGCTCTTTTGGAAAGTCGTGGTTTTTCCGCAGATGATTTTGGTATTTATCACCCTAGCGGTGCACTTGGTTCACAACTTACAAGTGTCGGGGAAGTTATGCATAAAGGTGAGGTAATACCACTGGTTGTAGAAAATACTTCAATGAATGATGCCATTATGACGCTTTCACAAAAGCGATTTGGCTGTGTGGGTGTAACCGATGCCCAAGGTAAACTTGTTGGTATTTTCACTGATGGTGATCTTGCGCGCAATCTTGATAAAGATCTGCAAAGCCTATCCGTGAATGATCTAATGACGCGTGACCCAAAAACCATCAATGGATCAGCGCTTGTAGCGTCAGCAATGGCGATGTTGGACAGTTTTAATATTTCAGCTTTGATAGTGACCGATGCAGACAACAAGCCGCAAGGCATTGTTCATCTGCACGATCTTCTTAGAATTGGTGTGGCTTAAGAAGCTACAACGATGAGCGTTCCGGCGTCGTAGTCTACAACTTTGACCTTGGAACCAGCTTTTGTATCATTGCCTTTTACACGCCAAGTAGTATCACCAATTTTTACACGCCCCATGCCATTGGTAATTGGATCGGCAAGGACAGCGGTTTGCCCAATTAACTGAGCGCCTCTCTCCTTTAGAATTGGATTGTCGCTTTCGCTGTATTTTCTGTTTTTCATTATGCGTTTGCCGATGATGGCCAATGCAACAGAAAGAAGAAGGAAAACTAGTACTTGCGCTTGCCAAGGCCAGATTGCAGCCTCAGTGCCCAAGATTACCGTTATGAAGCCGACCACAAGGGCGGACAGTCCGGGCCAAAGCAGGATCGTGCTCGGCATCAAGATTTCCAACCCTAGAATAAGGAGACCAACCGCGACCCATGTCCATGGGCCTAATGCGTGAAGAAAAGATAAAACCATTTAGCGCTCCAATCTATTCTTTTGCGTCTGACTTGCCAAACATTGGCACGCCAGTTTTAGGGGTTGAGGAGGGCCTTGGTCCGCTTGGTGAAGATCCACCATTATCGCCGTCACCAAAGATATCTTTTGCTATTGAACCAATACCGCCCAAAGAACCGATTAATGATGATGCTTCCAGTGGCATCATGATTACTTTTTGGTTTGGGGCGCTGGCAATATGCGTCAGTGCCTCAGTGTATTTTTGAGCAACAAAGTAATTGATTGCTTGCGTGTTGCCACCGGCAATCGCGTCAGACACCATACGGGTTGCTTCAGCTTCCGCTTGCGCTAAACGTTCACGAGCTTCAGCTTCACGAAATGCTGCTTCTTTTTCACCTTCAGCTGCAAGAATTTGTGATTGCTTCTCACCTTCAGCCTTCAGGATTTCAGCCTGCCTGAAGCCTTCCGCCTCAAGAATGTTTGCACGCTTGTCACGTTCAGCCTTCATCTGGCGACCCATTGCATCAACTAAATCTGTTGGTGGATTAATGTCTTTAATTTCAATACGGGTAATTTTCATACCCCAAGGAGAAACTGCTTCATCAACTACGCGTAGCAGGCGATCGTTAATCTCATCGCGTTTTGAGAGCAATTCATCAAGGTCCATCGAACCCATAACGGTACGAATGTTGGTCATGGTCAGGTTTAGAACCGCCCGTTCGAGGTCGCGCACTTCGTAGGCTGCGCGAGCAGCATCCAAAATCTGGAAGAAAGTAACGCCATCAGCGCTAATTGTTGCGTTGTCTTTTGTAATAACTTCCTGGGTGGGAACGTCCAAAACCTGTTCCATCATGTTCAGTTTGGCACCAACGCGGTCAATAAATGGAACAATGATGTTCAATCCCGGCTTTAAAGTCTTGGTATAGCGCCCAAAACGTTCAACCGTATAATTAAAGCCCTGTGGAACCTGTTTAACACCGGCAAAAATTACCAAAATTATAAGAAATGCCAGTACCGCTAGCGCAATATCAAATCCGAACAAAAACAAACCTCCAAAAAATATTTATTTACGTTGGGTTATATATGGGGATTTAATTGTTATATTACAAATGAAACCGGCTTAATAGGGTTAAAGGCCTGTTAAATCAATTTTGGGTTTTGATTGCCTTGGCTTTGACAAAATAGCCTGAGTAAATTGATACCGAAGTGCATCAAAACCTTATAAAATACAATAATTTGGGAGTAAGTATTATGAGTCTTTTAAAAACACTAGCTAAAGTAGCTGTTGGAATTGCCGTTGCAAAAGGTGTCGGCGGAATGATGAAAAAGGGAGCAGGCGGACAAGCTGGTGGTCAACGGGCACCTACAGGTTCTGGCGGCGGTCTTGGTGATTTGCTTGGCCAACTTGGCGGCGGCGGTCGCGGTGGTCAAGGTGGCGGATTAGGTGATTTGCTTGGCAAGTTGGGACAGGGTGCAGGTGGCCAAGGTGGCGGGTTGGGAGACCTACTCGGTGGTCTTGCAGGTAAGGCAACACGGGGCCAAGGCGGCGCTGGTAATGGTGGAGCTCTGGGAGATATTTTTGGCGATTTTATTGGTGATGGTGCAAAGCAAACCCAAAACAACGAATCTTTTGGAGATATCTTCAATGACGCTATTGAGCGCCAGGCTGAGCCAGCAGTAGCACCTTCTGCGGACCAGGAAGCAGTTGCAGCTCTAATGCTAAGTGCGATGATCCAGGCAATGAAATCAGACAAGGAATTAAGTCCAGATGAAGAGGCAAAATTGATGGAGCATCTAGGTGATGTTTCTCATGAAGAACGCCAGTTTGTTAATCAGGAATTGCAAAAGCCGGTTGATATTGCTGGCCTTGCTGCGAACGTCCCACAAGGTTTGGAACAACAGGTTTATTTAATGTCGATTATGGCAATTGATTTGGATAAGCGCGCGGAAGCTCAGTATCTGCATGACCTTGCTGGAGAATTGAATATTGGCCGTGATGAAGTAAATGCCATTCACGCCCATGTTGGTGCTCCAAGTCTTTACAGCTAATCCTTCACCATGAGTGATTTTGTTCTGAACGAGCGGCTTGAAGCTGACACCCATTTGGTGTGCGAGCTGAAAAGCTGTTCGCTTCGCTTGCTGGATGATCAACGTTGGCCCTGGCTTGTTTTGGTGCCACGCATTGCGAGTGCGCAAGAGTGGCATGACCTTTCAAAGGGTCAACGCATCATGATTGATGACGAAGTTGCAAGGGTGGCTTTTACTTTGAAGAAAATGACTGGTTGTGAAAAAATCAATATAGCCTCGATAGGCAATATGGTGCGGCAATTGCATATCCATGTAATTGCTCGCAACGAAGGTGACGCAAACTGGCCTGGACCGGTTTGGGGTTATGGCAAACTTGAACCTTATGGCGTTGACAGTGCCGCCTCTTTTATAGAAAGCTTCAAGTCTGAATTTTCTTGAGGACTTTCATGACAATTGATTTTAATAGCCTGCCAAATCCGGAACCAAGTTCATTGGTTGGGTTTTCGAAAAACACGCTTAATCGTGACGCTGAAAATCGTGATGAGAATAGTATCAAACTCGCTTTGGCTGATGAGAAGACGCGATACTATCTGTTTGCACGAGGTAAGGTAATTTTACATAAAGCCGACGCGGTGCAAGTGCTTTTCACATTGTCAGAAGCCGAGCATTTTGGTGCTAAAATTGAACGCTCTGTCCTGCTTGGTGAAGCGATTGACGGCATGCGGATTGCTGTCCCTGTGGGTGTTGATCCTGAAACCCTGGAAGAACCTTGGGTGGCTTATGATCTGCGAAGCCTCTTGTATTCAGGTTCGGTGAGTGAAGAAGACGCAGGCGCAATTGCGCAAGCAGGTGGCCTTTTGTTCTGGAATTCCCAAAACAGGTTTTGCGGTAAATGCGGCACTCAATCCAAAAGCGCCATCGGCGGGTATCGGCGTGATTGCCCATCTTGTGACGGGAAGCTTTTTCCCCGTACTGATCCTGTTGTCATCATGCTGGCAGTCAAGGATGATATGTGCCTGATGGGGCGATCTCCTCACTTTTCCGAAGGATGGTTCTCAACGCTTGCCGGTTTTGTAGAACCGGGCGAAACAATGGAAGACGCCATGCGCCGTGAGACATTTGAAGAAAGTGGCATCAGAATTGGACGTGTGAAATATCATGCCAGCCAACCATGGCCATTTCCGCATTCTTTGATGCTTGGACTGTATGGCGAAGCAATCTCGCAAGAAATTACCATGGATGAATCTGAGCTTGAGGATTGCCGTTGGTTCAGCCGGGATGAAGTTAAACTAATGATAAGTGAAACGCATCCGGACGGTTTAATATGTCCACCCAATAAGGCAATTTCATCAGCACTGGTTCAACATTGGGTAGAAAATTGAGCTTATTTTTGTGAGCCATTCATCATATTGTTTCGCAACTCTTTAATGGTCTCTACAAGTCTTGAAAGCTCAGGTAAGGGTAGTTGCGTGCCTCCTACGATGCATTCTGTAATTTTTGGAGCTTTGGCTTTCAGCGCTTTACCGCTTGCGGTGAGTTGTATGAAAACCCGGCGCTCATCTTTTTTATCCCGGATGCGCTTGATATGTCCCTGAGACTCTAATCGTTTCAAGATGGGCGTTAGCGTATTGGTTTCGATCAACAACTGTTCGCATAGGCTGCCAACCGTAATTTTGTCCTCCTGCCAAAGCGCAGTCAGTGTGATGTATTGTGGATAGGTAAGTCCCAATTCTGCAAGCAGCGGCTTATAGGCACGGTTCATAGTGTTGTTTGCAGAGTATAAAGCAAAGCAAATCAGGTCCTCTACGCGATCAGGCATGATTTCTGGTTTGTTCATTTTGTACTCCGGTCTCATTCGCCACAATTGAGTGTTCAACGAAAATCAATTGACATTGATCTGGATGCTATGTCAATGTATCGTACACGATATAATCGTGAACGATATTTATATGGAGAAAATTATGCCCTGGTTACCAAGCTTGATAACTGAAACACCCGAGCAGGGGTTTGATGTAGCAATTACACTTTCTCGAATGGGAGTGAACAAAGTTCAACCGGATGATGACATCAGGTACAAACTTCGTGCGATCTACGAGAATGATGCAGACAGTTTAACCAGTGCATCTCATGTAATTGCTGTCAATTTTCAAACGGTGGCTGCAGCCAATAACTACTGGAAATAGTGGGCCAACCCCTATTTGGAATGCTATCCGCGTGATTTTGCTGATGGGTAAACGCCCAAAATCTTGAACTCGTCGGTGAAGAAGCCCAATTCCTCAAAAGCAAGTTTTAGACCTTCATCATCGGGATGGCCAACAACATCTGCATAAAATTGAGTGGCAGTAAAAGCACCACCGAGTTGGTAGCTTTCCAGTTTAGTCATATTGATGCCATTGGTCGCAAAGCCACCCATCGCTTTATAAAGCGCTGCTGGAATGTTGCGTACCTGGAATAGGAAACTGGTGATTACTTCGTCATTGTCACGTTTAGCCCATTCAGCATCACGCGATAAAATTACAAAGCGGGTGGTGTTGTTTGCACTGTCTTCGACATTTTCTGCAAGTGTTTCCAATCCATAAATGCCAGCTGCCAATGCAGGAGCAAGCGCTACCATTGTTCTATCCTCGCGTTCCGCAACAATTTTTGCAGAGCCGGCTGTATCTCCTCCAACAACAGCTTTCCAACCATGTTTGCGGATAATATTACGGCATTGCCCCAAGCCATGGACATGGCTGTAGACAGTTTTAATCTCATCAAGTTTGACACCTGGTAAAGCCATCAAGTCAAAGCGAATTGGCAAGAAATGTTCGCCAATAATATGGGTTCCCGACTGAGGCAATATGTGATGAATATCAGCAACCCGTCCGGCAAGCGTGTTTTCAATTGGGATCATGGCAAGATCGGCGTCACCACTGTTTAGCGTGTTAAACGCATCTTCAAAGGTATCGCAAGGAATGGTTTCTACCTGATCGCCATAGACTTCATGAATGGCGATTTCGGAGTTAGCACCCTTTGCCCCCTGGAATGATATTTTACGGATTGCCATTATCTTCGTCTTTCTAGTAGCTGCCTTGCTTTTTCAAGGTCTTCTGGAGTGTCTACACCGTGAGGGATGGTGCGAACAAGTTCAATATCGATCCGCATGCTGTTTTCCAGCGCGCGGAGTTGCTCCAATTTTTCCCGTTTTTCAAGTGGACTTGGCTCCAATGAAACAAATTTTTGCAAGGCACTTCTGCGGTAGGCATATAGTCCAATATGATGATAAAGCGGGCCATCGCCATAGGGGGTGGTTGCTCTGGAGAAATAAAGCGCCCGCAAACGGGTGTTGGAAATTGGAGTGCCCACAGCTTTTACAACATTTGGGTTGGTTTTTTCAGCTTCGTCCTTAATCTCCGCAGCAAGGGTCGCGATATCAACTTTTTTGTTTTCCAGGGGAGAAACACTTTTGCGAATTAATTTTGGGTCAATTGCGGGAAGATCGCCCTGGACATTGATGATGGTATCGGCTTTGCCCTCCGGATCGATTTTTTCAATCGCTTCCCATATACGATCCGAACCAGATTCGTGATCTTCCCTTGTCATCACTGCTTTTGCGCCATGTGCTTCAACCGCAGCCAAAATTTCTTGTGAATCAGTTGCTACAATGGGCTCGCCAATATCAGCTTCACGTGCGCGATCAACAACCTGGCAGATCATCGGTAACCCGTTAATTTCTGCCATTGGTTTGTCTGGCAGGCGGGTTGAAGCCATGCGCGCAGGGATAAGAATTAGTGTGTTTGTCATTTTCTATTGGATTCTCATTAAAAACTTCGCTAATCAATCTTGCAAATAGTGTCAAAAAGTCTCACTAGAACCTTACATAGAGACGTTGTATCTGACACGCAAACACAATAGGTTCTGACATATACAAACGCCACCCTTTATTCTGTGGCATCTGCGCGAGGCATTTTCTCGTTGCAATAAGGAGTTATAAGACGATGGATTCTTTTGAGTTCAACAAAATCGCAATGGCCATTCTGGGAACTGTTTTTCTGGTCATGGGCTTAAATTTTGCATCTGAAAGCATTTTTCACTCGGCAAATCCTGAGCAAAAGGGTTATGCAATTGAAGTGGCTGAAGCATCAACAGGTGGTGAAGCAGCAGATGCTGGCCCGGCATATGAGCCAATTACTGCTCTGCTTGCGAGCGCTGATGTAGGTGCAGGCGAAAAAGTATTCAAAAAATGTGCTGCATGTCATGATGCAAGTGCAGGTGGGGCAAACAAAGTTGGTCCGGCACTTTATGAAATTGTAAATCGCGATATAGCTGCATCGCCCGGATTTTCTTATTCTGGCCCACTAAAGGAGTTTAGTGCAGGCAAGCAATGGACATATGAAGAACTCAATGGATTTCTTTGGAAGCCAAAGAAGTATGTTAAAGGGACATCAATGGGCTTTGGTGGTTTGAAAAAGGTTGAAGACCGCGCAAATCTGATTGCATACCTTCGGGGTCAATCTGCAAGTCCGGCTGAATTACCAGCAGAATAAGCTTACGAACAATAATTTAAATTAAAGCCGGGCAATTTGCTCGGCTTTTTTGTTTGGTGAACACGAACATGGGATGGGTAAGTGCTTGCTTTCAAGCTCAACGCAACTATCCTAATATGCAACTGTACTAATTTAAGGATGTCATTTTGATAATGCGCTTTGTATTTGCCTCACTTTTTGCTGTTTTCGTTTCAATCTCTGGAATTGGAGTTACCCATGCCGATGAAGAAAAATGGCTGCACGGGGATACGCTTTTTGGCGAATTAAAATATGGTCCTGACTTTGCGCACTATGACTATGTAAATCCTGATGCTCCAAAAGGCGGGCAGCTAAAGCGAACTGCATTTGGTGGTTATGATACTTTTAACCCTTTCATACCCCGTGGACGTCCACCTGTTCAGCTCAACTACTTTGGTGGTCTAATATACGACCGGTTTTTCGAACAGTCCCAAGATCAGGCTTCCGCGTCATATGGAATGATCGCCAAGGAATTTCGCAAAGCTGATGATTCATCCTGGGCTGTATATAAAATCAATGAAAAGGCGCGTTTTCATGATGGTGAGCCGATAAAGCCGGAGGATGTTATCTGGTCAATGAAAGTTCTTCGGGAAAATTATCCTCTATGGAGCGGGTATTTCAAAAATGTCGAGTCTGTTGAAAAAACCGGCGACCATGAAGTGACTTTCAAATTCGACCAAAAGGGAAATCGTGAATTGCCGCATATTATCGGCGATCTTGTTATTTTGCCAAAACATTGGTGGGAAGGCACGGATGCTGATGGCAATAAACGCGATATTTCACAGCCAACAACAGAGCCCCCATTAGGTTCTGGGCCCTATAAAATAGGCAAATATGAGCTTGGAAAATATATCGAATATGACCGCGTGGAAGATTATTGGGCCGAAGACATTCCAATTCGAAAAGGCCGCTTTAATTTTGACAGCATTCGCTACACATATTTCTTGAACCAAAATGCAATGTGGGAAGCTTTCAAAAAAGGCCAGATTGCAGATTATTGGGTTGAGAGCAAAGAAAGCCGATGGGTAAAAGAGTATAATTTTAATGCCATTGAAAAGGGCGACGTTGAAAAACTTACCTTTCCGATTGAAAGAGGGCAGGTTTATGAAGGTTATTTCTTCAATACACGTTTGGACAAGTTCAAAGATGTAAGAGTACGTGAAGCAATCACGTTGATGCTTGATTTTGAAACGCTTAACAAAAACCTGTTTTTTGGGCTTTACACTCGCACCGACAGTTTTTTTGAAGGAGGTGAGCTGGAATCCACAGGAATTCCGGAAGGCCGAGAAAAAGAAATATTAGAGGCTTACAAAGACAAGCTTCCAGCAGATATTTTCACCAAGGAGTTTAGACTTCCTGATTATAGTAAGCCGGCAACGAAGAGAAAACTACAACGTCGCGCCCTAAAACTTTTTAAGGAAGCAGGATTTACTTTCGACACCAATCGCACGTTGGTTGATGCTTCTGGTAAACCATTTGAAATTGAGCTGATTACTTTTGATCCGCAATCCGAGCGTAGTACCAATTCGTTCGTATCCGCCTTAAAGGGTATTGGAATTAAAGTTTCGCTTCGCGTTTTGGATACGGCCCAGTTTAAACTCAGGTCAGATAATTTTGATTTTGATATGGCTTCGTATCCAACAATTCAATCTGCTTCCCCAGGAAACGAGCAACGGGATTATTGGTCTTCTTCTTCTGCGGACACGATTGGCAGTCGGAACTACGCTGGTATCAATGATCCGATGATTGATGAACTGGTGGAAAAAATTATTCTTGCGCCAACCCGCGAAGAGCTAGTGGCGCTTACGCATGCGCTCGACCGCATATTGAAGTGGCGGTATTATGCAGTACCTCAATGGCACAATCCGGTAGTTTGGTTTGCCAAATGGCGGCATATTCAGGTGCCACAACCCCAGCCTCCATATCGCGGAGTTGATTCACTTTCTTTCTGGATTGATGAAGCTCAGGAAAAAGAACTCAAGCAGTAAGTATCGAGGCGCTTGCATTTCCCATTAGGCTTGGGCAAAGCTGTTAAAACTCAGGTTTTAAACGAATCACTTTGGTTCGATAAGCCAAGCTGGAGACGGGCGCTTTATGGGTGCATATATTCTGCGAAGACTGCTTTTGATGATCCCGACTATTTTGGGTATCATGGCAATATCATTCGCAATTATCCAGTTTGCACCCGGTGGTCCAATTGAAAGGATCGCTGCCGAATTATCAGGCCAGGCCACGGGCGCTACAGAAGGAATTTCTGGCGGTGATGGTGGACTTGCTGCAGAAGGCCTGGATGTGGGCGGCGATGTTACCTCCAAGTATCGAGGCGCACAGGGGCTTGACCCAGAATTCATTGAAAAACTCGAAAAACAGTTTGGTTTTGACAAGCCGGCTCATGAACGATTTGCAAAAATGGTTTGGGATTATGCTCGTTTTGAATTTGGTGAAAGCTATTTTACCAGCAAGAACGTGTTGGATTTAATTGCCGAAAAAATGCCGGTATCTATTTCACTTGGGCTTTGGATTACATTTTTGTCTTATGGTATTTCAATTCCATTGGGGATCAAAAAGACTGTTAGTCATGGCAGCCGTTTTGATATCTGGACCAGTGGGGTCATCATTGTTGCTTACGCTATTCCAGGTTTTCTCTTTGGTATTTTTCTGATCATTGTATTTGCTGGCGGTTCGTTTTTTGACCTGTTTCCACTGAGAGGATTAACGTCAGATAATTTTGATGAGCTTTCTGTGCTGGAAAAAATTGGCGATTATTTCTGGCACCTGGCTCTGCCACTAACAGCGATGGTATTGTCTTCGTTTGCCACGACTACACTTTTAACCAAAAACTCGTTTTTGGATGAAATTGGCAAGCAGTATGTGCAAACTGCGCGGGCCAAGGGCTTGAGTGAAAACAAGGTTCTTTATGGGCATGTGTTTCGAAATGCGATGCTTATTATCATTGCTGGGTTTCCTGCAGCTTTCATCACCTCGTTCTTTACCGGATCGCTTTTGATTGAGACGATTTTCTCGCTTGATGGATTGGGTCTGTTGGGTTTTGAAAGTATTGTTGGTCGTGATTATCCTGTAGTATTTGCTACGCTTTTTATCTTCTCGTTGATGGGGCTTATAGTTAGCCTGATATCCGACATTATCTACACAACGATTGATCCCCGTATTGACTTTGAAGCGAGGGATGTCTGATGAGTGCTGTCGAATACGCGCCAGAACGGTCTAAACAAAAGCAGCCATTTTTGTCACCGCTTAATCAACGGCGTTGGCTTAATTTCAAGGCGAACCGAAGAGGCTATTGGTCGCTTTGGATTTTCATGATCCTGTTTGTTTTAAGCTTGTTTACCGAGCTAATAGCAAATGATAAGCCCATCATTGCATCCGTTGATGGCAGGTTGATTTTTCCGGTTGTCTTTCATTATTCAGATAATGACATTGTTAAACCGGATGATGAGTTTAATTTGCCAACGGCAAATTTTCGCGATCCGTTTGTAACCGATTATATCAAGGAAAACGGTTGGCTGATCTGGCCACCAATTCGATATTCATTCAACACACCAAACCTTGAAATACCAGAACCTGCACCTTCCAAGCCAGGGTGGCTGTACGACAAAGAAACGCGGTGCGCTCAATATGAAAATGGCGCTGAAGATAGCAATTGTAATTTGGGCAATATGAATTGGCTGGGGACTGATAACCAGGGCAGGGATGTGCTCTCGCGTATCATTTACGGTTTTAGAATTTCAGTTCTGTTTGGTCTCATTCTAACATTTGCCTCGGCCATTATTGGTGTTTCAGCTGGTGCGATACAGGGGTATTTTGGAGGTCTTACCGATCTTTTATTTCAACGCTTCATAGAGATTTGGTCTTCTCTTCCTGTGCTTTATCTGTTGCTGATAATTTCATCCGTGCTTGCTCCAGGGTTTTGGATTTTGCTTGGCATACTATTGTTGTTTTCCTGGGTCGGGTTCGTTGGTGTTGTACGGGCTGAATTTCTGAGAGCGCGTAATTTTGAATATGTGAATGCAGCACGAGCGCTAGGTGTAAATAACAGAACAATCATGTGGCGACATCTGCTTCCCAATGCAATGGTTGCTACGCTCACCTTCATGCCGTTTATTCTCAATGGCTCGATCACTACGCTTACTTCGCTTGATTTCCTTGGGTTTGGTCTGCCACCAGGATCAGCGTCCATTGGTGAGTTATTAAAGCAGGGACAAGATAACCCTCAGGCAATCTGGTTAGGGCTTTCAGGCTTTTTTGTTATCTCGTTGATGCTTTCGCTTCTCATATTTATTGGTGAAGCAACCCGTGATGCATTTGATCCTCGCAAGACATTTGAGTGAGGATAAGATGAGCAAACCCATCCTGCAAATCGACGACTTGTCTATCGCCTTTACAGTAAGTGGAGAGACAACAACCGCCGTTGATCATATTTCTTTGGATATTAAAAAAGGCGAGACGGTCGCTCTTGTGGGCGAGTCTGGTTCGGGGAAGTCGATTTCATCGTTGTCGGTCTTGAAATTGCTGCCACCAGTTGCCTCTTATCCGTCGGGCAAAATACTGTTTAAAGGAAAAGATATCCTCAGTTCTAGTGATGAGGAACTCCGCAAGGTTCGCGGCAATGACATTACGATGATTTTTCAGGAGCCGATGACATCACTGAACCCGCTCCATACAATCGAGCATCAGATTTCAGAAATTCTGGAGTTGCACAAGGGCATGTCAGGCAAGGCTGCACGCGAGCGAGTGATTGAGCTCTTAACCCAAGTTGGTATTCGCGACCCACAAACTCGATTGTCAGCCTACCCACATCAAATGTCGGGCGGTCAACGTCAACGCGTTATGATTGCCATGGCCTTGGCAAATGAGCCCGAGTTGCTGATTGCGGATGAACCCACCACAGCTCTTGATGTTACTGTTCAGGCTCAAATACTGGAATTGCTGAAAGACTTGCAAACGAAAAACGGCCTTTCAATACTGTTTATCACGCATGACCTTGGGATTGTCCGCCGGATTGCTGATCGTTGCTGTGTCATGCAACAGGGAAAGATTGTTGAACAGGGCGTAACCGAAAGCATCTTTACCAAGCCAAAGCATGACTACACCAAACATTTGCTTTCTGCCGAACCTAAAGGTTCACCACCTGAAAGTAATTCAAGTTCTCCCATAGTGCTTGAAGCCAAAGACATGAAGGTTTGGTTCCCGATCAAAAAGGGCTTTTTGAGAAGAACCGTTGATCATGTCAAAGCAGTTGACGGGATTGATCTTACACTTCGTGAAGGACAAACACTGGGCGTTGTTGGAGAGTCTGGTTCAGGCAAGACAACGCTTGGCATGGCCTTGACCCGGTTGATTTCATCTCAGGGGGATATTTCTTTTGTCGGTAGGGATATCAACCAATATTCCTTTAAACAGATGCGTGATCTACGCGATCAGATGCAGGTGGTTTTTCAAGATCCTTATGGGTCGCTAAGTCCTCGTATGTCGGTTGGTGAAATAATTGCCGAAGGGCTGACCATTCACAACAAAGAGCTTTCCAGTGACCAACGGGATGAAATGGTTGTTAATGCCCTTGAAGAAACTGGTCTTGACCCAGAAACGCGGCATCGTTATCCGCATGAGTTTTCCGGTGGCCAACGTCAACGTATTGCGATCGCCCGTGCAATTGTGCTTGAGCCAAAATTTATCATGCTGGATGAGCCAACATCTGCGCTTGATATGAGCGTTCAGGCACAAGTGGTGGACTTGCTCAGAGATTTACAAAATCGCCGCAAACTGGCCTATATGTTTATCAGTCATGATTTGAAAGTCGTGAAAGCGCTTGCTAATGAAGTGATCGTGATGCGGCTTGGAAAAGTTGTTGAACAGGGCTCTGCAAAACAAATATTTGAAAGCCCGAAGACAGACTACACAAAAGCGCTAATAGCTGCGGCATTTGATATTAAAACTAAGTAAAGGTTATTCGTATGAGCAAATCAACGCTGCTTCTTTCTGTTGATTTTACAGCCGCAGAAAAGCTCGGCTCAGTTCATGATGGATTGGGCGGACGCCCGGTAATTGATTGGACAAAGGGAGAGCGGCCAGAAAGTTTGGCTGGTATCAAATACGCACTTGTTTGGGAATTTGATCATGATTTATTCGACCGCATGCCCGATCTTGAAGTGATTTTTTCGGCTGGGGCCGGTGTTGATAAAGTGCTTTCAAATCCTGCCTTGCCAAAGAATATTCCGATTGTTCGCTTCGTAGATCATTCACTTACGACTCGGATGAGCGAATGGATTTGTATGCAGTGTCTTAATCATCTTCGCCAACAAAAGATTTATGATGTTCAACAGCATATGGCGAATTGGTCAGAAACACCGCAACCACAGGCTAGCGATGTCAATGTCGGGATCATGGGACTTGGTGTTTTGGGACAAGATTCAGCGCAAAAATTGAAGGCGCTTGGGTTTAATGTTTTGGGCTGGAGCCGGACGAAAAAAGAAATCGACGGTATTGAATGTTTTGATGAAGCTGGTCTTGATGCTTTCTTGAGCCAAAGTCATTATTTGGTTGGGCTATTGCCACTGACTGCGGGAACAACCGGTATCTTTAATCGTGATCTGTTCACAAAGCTTGCCAAACATCCTGTGCTTGCATCACCTGTGTTCATCAATGGTGGCCGGGGCAAAAGCCAGGTTGAGGTTAATATTGCAAGCTGTCTGGAAGATGGAACGCTCGGCGCTGTATCTCTTGATGTCTTTGAAAACGAACCTTTATCTGCAGACAGTCCGTTATGGCATTTTGAAAATGCCTATATCTTCCCGCACGTTGCAGCCAGTTCGGATGTGATGTCCCTGGGTCGATATGTTGATGGTCAGATTGAGCGTTACGAAAATGGAGATGGGTTAGAGAACCTTGTTGATCTATCTCTTGGTTATTAAGCCCAACCCTTAATTTCTCTTTTCACGATGGTTTCAATTACATCCATGCCTTCCTTGCTGTCATTTAAGCAGGGAATGTATGTGAAATTGTCGCCGCCGTGTTCGTGGAAAATTTCTTCACCCTCAACGCCTATTTCTTCAAGGGTTTCCAAGCAATCGACTGAAAACCCGGGATTAAATACTGCCAAATCTTTGATGCCTTCTTGGGTTAATGCCTCGATGGTTTTATCGGTGTAGGGTTGCAGCCATTCTTCCGGTCCAAATCGAGACTGGAAACAGGTTAAAAGGAAATCTTCGGACCATCCGAGCTTCTCACGAAGCAGGCGTGTCGTCTTCATGCAATGGCAATGGTACGGGTCACCCTTTTCAAAGTAGCTTTTTGGAATGCCGTGATATGAAGCAATTATTTTTTCCGGCTTTTTATCCATGGCCTTGAGGGCATTTTCAAGAGATGCAGCAAGGGCATGGATGTATACGGGTTCATCATGATAAGCTGGAATTGTACGAAGAGCTGGGACCCAGCGTTGCTTCATGAAATGTTCGAATACCTTATCGCTGACAGTTGCGGTTGTTGCAGCCGAATATTGAGGATAAAGCGGAAATACAACGATGCGATCGCAGCCTTGTTCTTTAAGCGCATCAAGGCGTGAAGGGATTGAAGGATTGCCATATCGCATTGCCCAATCCACGATAACATCCTTATTCGACTTCAAAATTTCGGTAAGTTTATCAGACTGCCCACGGGTGAATGTGCGTAGTGGCGACTCATCTTTTTCTGTATTCCAGATGGATTTATAAGCAGCGCCAGACTTTGCAGGGCGAACGTTCAAGACAATGCCGTATAAAATAGGATACCAAATAGCCTTGGGCCATTCGATTACTCTGCTGTCGGACAAAAATTCACGCAGATATCTGTACATGCTCTTTTTGTCATAACCGTCGGGTGTTCCCAGGTTTACGAGCAACACACCCACTTTTCCAATGGATACTTTGGGATGGTCTTTCGGTAACGGGCCAACACCAGAATTTGTATCGTTTTTCTTCAAAATCTTATTTCCGGAGACAGTTTATAACTGTTCTAAAAATAGGGTAATTCTGAAAATATGCAACGCGACGAAATGGCTAATAACAACAAAGTTTTATGCGGTGAGGGCAGCACTGAATAAAAGCAATCCCAAAATGAATACCAGTGCCGCACCACTGATCTCGATAACCCGGTGAATAGTCGACAGGCTACTTTGGGCACCGGTTATTTTTATTGCTACGTTTTTTGCGCCAACTGCGATGAGAGCTAATGTTGCGACTGTAATGCCAGTCCCAATTGACATGGCGATGGTTGAAAGAACCCCTGCTACAATCAGGCTATTAAGGAATGCAAAGGTCAAAACGATGATTGCACCAGAGCACGGGCGTAGTCCAACAGCAAAAATTGCTGACAAGGCTTCCTTGGCTCCAAGCTTACCTTCCAGCATTGCAGGATCTGCTGCATGAGAATGGCCGCAACCACAATCATCACTGTGAACGTGATGGGGATCAGGGTGGTCAGCGTGGTGATGGTCAGAATGATGATGATCAGAGTGATTATGTGCGTGGGCATGTGCGGGTTTTTTGACAAATACTTTTGTCCACAAAAGATAAACGCCCAATAGCATTACCAAAAAGTAGCTTGTTATTTCCAAACTTCCTGCAAGATTGCTTATTTTTATGCCCGTACCTCGAAGGAATAGCATGATTGCGCTAATGACCACGATTGCAGTAATTCCCTGTAGCATGGCAGAAGCAAAAGAAAGCATGATGCCCCGTTTTGCGGCTACCTCATTGGCAAGCATATAAGAGGATATCACAGCCTTGCCGTGACCGGGTCCTGCTGCATGGAAAATGCCATATGCAAAGCTTAGCCCGATTAAATACCATGCTGTGTTGCCATCATTTTTGATTGCCTTCAGCGATGTCGTCATTGCCTTGTAGAAAGTTTGCTGTTGCTGCTGGATCCAATACAGCACACCTGCGAAAAGACCCTCAGGTTTTATGGCTTGTTCAGAACGTCCCACACCTAGTGAGCTCTGAGCCAAAGCTTCAGAATGGTGCATCAATATAAAACTGATGGAGAGCACGCAAAGCGATGCAAGCGCTATACGCTTCAGCATGTAATTTCAGCCCAAGAGAAAAACTGATCACCCAAGTCTGGTTTATCAGGGTTGTTGAATAAAGCTTCGGTTAAGGATTGGCTATCGCTGGCGTAAAGTTCATCGTAATCTGGAACGGTGACTTTTGCCTTGCAGTTATCAGCAGCCTTGTCTTTGAGAATGATGTTTTTCTCGGAAAACTCAAAAGCCACATAGTAGCTGGTGTCACTGGCGGAAATACGAAGCGGTGCTTTTTTGAAATCGTGAGGGTTTTCAGGTTCGATGGTGAAAAACATGATCATCTGCCCATCTTCCATGTAGGTATTCAGTTTTTCGGGCTCATAAAAATTGATAACCTTTTCGCCAGCACGCATGGCTGTATAAAAATCATATTCTCCGATTGATGCATGGATAGTTGTTGTAATTACTTTAATTTCATTTTCATCAAGTTTGCCATTTGTATTGGTGTCGTAGTCAATGACCAAGGTTGAAGAAAATAATTCGTCAAACCGCCAGACATGGCGCAGTTCCGTGAAATTGCCTTTGTCATTGATAATAACTTCCATATTGGCTTCGACGAATACATGTGGGTGTGCATTTGGCAGCCCAGCGCTGGCAAGTAAAATTGCAAGCGAAGAAAAAAGTGTTTTTGCGCGCCTTGGGATCACGGCAATGGCTCCTGAATAACAAATCAGTTTCTATAAATAGTACTCTGACGGCATTTTTTAGGCAATTAATTTGGATTGGGTTGAATTCATTGTGATTGAGGCATTATTTTGACGTTTTGCTTTTTGTCTTGAACCAATGTGCCAAGAAATCAACGAAAACACGAACCTTGCCGGGTACATGTCTTCTGTGTGGATAAACAGCGTAAATACCGCCTCCTGATGGTATGCGATCTTCCAGCAAGCTAATGAGTGACCCTGATTTGAGTTCTTCTTCAATCGAAAATTCCGGCACGAGTGTCATGCCCAGGCTGGCAAGCGCTGCTCTGCGTGCGACTTCCGGGCTGTTTACTTCAATATTTCCACGAACCGGAACGCTAATTTCTTCGCCGTTATCATCCAAAAAGCACCAATTGGCCCGGCGCATCAGGTTGGTATCCACGATACAAGGTACATCTCCCAAATCATTTGGGGTTTTTGGTGCGCCATGCATTTCGATGAATTCAGGTGTTGCGCACAGTACAAGCCTGAAATCAGAAAGTTTCTTGGCGATCAGTGCAGAATCAGCGAGGCGAGAAATTCGTATGGCAACATCATAGCCTTCTTCCACCATATCAACCATTGCATCATCCAAATTCATATCAATGGTGATATCAGGATATGCGGCGGCAAATTCAACGATCGGAAGACCGATTTCCAGGTCAGTTAGGGAACGCGGTGCGGAAATACGCAGCCGTCCTTTGTGCCCCTTGCCAGCTTCGCGAACATTGTCTTGCAAGTCACCAACTTTTTGCAGGATCTCGAGCGCAGATTTATGAAAAACATCACCGGCTTCTGTAAGAGAAAATTGCCGTGTCGTCCTGTTTAACAATAAAATGCCAAGTTCGTCCTCAAGCTCCCGTACGTATTTGGACATGAGCGCTTTTGATCGGCCCACTTTTCTTGCAGCGGCGGAGAAACCTTGTTGTTCCACGATGTCGACGAAGGCTTGCATTCTTGTGAGTGTATCCAAGGGGCAGGCTCCTAGTGTTGATGTCTAAATGCCAGATTGCCCATCACTTGCGACAAAGGCAATACGCAACATGTTGGTTGCACTTGGTGTACCTAATGGAACGCCAGCTGAAATGATTACACGGTCACCCGGTTTGGCAAACTTTTGGCTAGCGGCAATTCGGCATGCACGGTCTACCATGTCATCAATATCGTTTGCATCTTCGGTTACAACGCAATGAAGTCCCCATACGATGGAAAGGCGCCTTGCGGTTCTTGCAACTGGCGAAAGAGCGATGATGGGTACAGAAGGGCGTTCACGTGCTGCGCGCAGGCCCGTGGTACCAGAAACCCGTATAACAAACAATTGCCGAAAGGTTCAGCGTCTCTGCTATCTGGCGTGCGGCCAGTGAAATTGCATCTGCTCCAGTTGGATCGGGGTCAGCACGCTGTGCAGAAATAATACCATCGTAGTTTGGATCTTGCTCAATTTGGGTGGCAATTTTATCCATCATTGAAACGGCTTCAATCGGATAATCTCCCACAGCTGATTCAGCTGATAGCATGACGGCATCAGCGCCCTCAAAAACCGCTGTGCCGACATCAGAAACCTCCGCACGTGTAGGCATTGGTGCTGATATCATCGATTCTAACATCTGTGTTGCCACAACGACCGGCTTGCCAGCTTTGCGGCAGGCTCTGGTCATCTGCTTTTGCAAGCCTGGAACCTGCTCGATAGGAACTTCAACGCCAAGATCACCACGGGCAACCATGATGGCGTCAGACAGTTCGATAATTTCTTCAAGTTTGGCCAGCGCTTGCGGTTTTTCGATTTTTGATAATATTCCTGCCCGGCCCTTTGCAATTTTGCGTACTTCGGCGACATCTTGCGGCCTTTGAACAAATGAAATTGCTATTCAATCAACTTCTGCTGCCAAAGCTGCATCCAGATCAGCATAATCCTTTTCAGTAAGTGAGCTAACACCCAAATCTGAATCTGGCAGGCTAACACCCTTGCGACTTGAGAGTTTTGTGCCACTTACAACTTCTGTCAGAGCTTCACTATCGGAGGCCTTAATAACCTTGAGGGTTACTTTGCCATCATCGATCAAGATACGGTGACCTGGCTTAAGGGCTTCAATAATTTCGGGATGAGGTACGTGAATACGCTTCTGTGTGCCGGGTGTTTCATCCAAATCAAGTGTAATTTGATCACCAGCATCTACTTCAATCTTGTCGTTTGCAAATTCACTCAGGCGTAATTTTGGACCTTGTAAATCTGCAAGAATACCAATTGGTCTGCCAACATCTTTTTCCACAGATCTAAGAGTTGCAACGAGATCATTCAGCAATTCATGGGAGGAATGGCTCATGTTGATGCGGAACATATCAGCACCCGCATTAAACAGCTCGGTGATTTTCTCTTTTGAACTGGAGGCAGGGCCCAGGGTTGCCAGAATTTTTATGCGTCTTTTGCGATGCATTATGACTGCTTTACTGTTGTGGTTGAGATTGTGACTGCTCTGTCAGACGAACCATCCAATTGGATCGGTTTCCGGTGTCGATTTCAAAAAAGCCTGTTTTGATGTGCCCTCGTGTGAAGCAATCTTGTACACCTTCGATCTTAAATTCGCGTTCATTCGTACAAAGGAATACATCTCCTCGCCATTGACCACCCTTGTCAGCGTCTTCTGCATATATGTAGTAAAAGCGGGAATTAAGATCTCCCTCGATGAGTGAACTGCATGTTTCAGGTGGCACCTGGAACCAACCTTCGGACAACCATTTCTCGTCTTCTTTATAGCCAAGAGCTGCACCCACCAGGCTTTTTGTATCGTTGCAGATTCTAAAGTCTGCATAAGCAATAGACGGCGCCAATACCAAGGAGCTACTTGAAAATCCTGCCACTGTCATACTTATCGCCAAAAACTTTTTGAATGCGCCTACCAACATTGTACTGATGTTAAATTCCCGAATTACGATTCATATTTAGCATTTGTCGCGTACACTTGATTCCATGTCAACAGAGTGACTTTTAGCTATCCCTTTTTGTTGGGCGAGAAACCCAAATTCCCAACAGAATAAATGCGCAACCAATTAATTGCATCAGGTCCATTTGTTCGTCAAAGAGCAGCCACCCAAAGAAGGCTGCCGCAATCGCTTCAATAAAGATAACCAATGATGAAAATGCGGCGGTTAATGCGGCAATTGCGATTGTCAAAAGTCCTTGACCGCCGGCGTGTGTCAAGATGCCGAGAGATGCAAGTGCTGCCCATCCGCGTTCAGTTTCCGGAAAGAGTTGGTCGTTTGACAAAAGCGTAACAACCAACAGTAAGAGCGTGTTACAATGGTAGAGACCAGAAACAAACTACCATTACTGGTGTTGCGGGTTCCAGTTCTGATTGCAATGAAATAAAAGCCAAAAAAGAGCGATGTTATCACGCCGTATAAATCACCGATCAGGCGTTCAGGCTCTACCCGAAAACTTGCGTTGATCAGCAACCCCATGCCCACCAAACATATTACAATTCCAAGAAAAGCATTTTTCGGTGGTTTTTCCTTTAAGAGCAGGTTTGAAAACAATATCACCCAAACAGGTACAAGGCCTGTCAGAAATGTTGCATTGGCCATAGTCGTGTTGAGTATCGATAAATGCCAAAAGCCTAAATCACCAGCAAATAGGATGCCTGCGAGTATTGCGGGTTTTGAAAATTGAAGTGATAGTTTGCTTGAAGTGTTTTTGGCTTCCCATAGTGCCCATAACAGCAATATCGGCAGCGCAAACATCACCCGCCAAAACGCGCTTGCGAAGGCTCCAACTTCTGCTTCACGTACAAAAACAGGTGAGAATCCCATGACGATACCACCCACAAATAGAGCTGTGAGTGCCACCGGGAATGAAAGTTGTTTTTGGGAAGCTTGAGATGAAATAATATGGACTTTCGGAAAAAATACGTGGTGTAACACTTTTGCTACTTGAAACTTTGAAGCAGATGACCTTTCTAAGAGACAGAATTTTTGCGAACTATACTCCGAGTCCTTGAAAATCTGATTATTTGGGGTTGACGTTTCAGGCT
>JAALLB010000144.1 GCA_011087745.1 Hyphomicrobiales bacterium
ATCCAACTCGGATACACGATGGCGAAAGATGTGTGAATCGAGTAGCTCATAAGGGTAGGGAAGTTTTTAGATGTTTGGGTGACCAAGCAATTGTTTTTTGATTGGGAAAAGAATGGACAGTATTGTTGTTACGGGTGGAAATCGACTAAACGGCGTAATTCCGATTTCAGGTGCCAAAAATGCAACGCTTCCTTTGATGATAGCATCACTTCTTTCTGCTGAACCTTTAATTCTGGAAAATGTACCGCATTTGGCTGATGTGGAATCGCTTGTCCGCATTCTTACAAACCATGGTGTTGATTATCGGGTTGAGGGCAAACGTAAACAAACGAATGGTTGCGATGGTCGAATCATTTATTTTTCTGCTGACGAAATTGTTGATACCACAGCGCCATATAAACTTGTATCAAAAATGCGTGCCAGTTTCTGGGTAATTGGACCGCTTCTTGCCCGTATGCACAAAGCAACAGTTTCGCTCCCGGGTGGCTGTGCCATCGGCCAGCGTCCGGTTGATTTGTTTATTGATAGTCTTGCAGCTCTTGGTGCAGATATTAAAGTTGAAAATGGTTACGTGATTGCCGATGCACCTAGCGGCCTTGTTGGTGCAACTTACAAATTTCCGAAAGTATCAGTAGGTGCCACCCATGTTGCATTAATGGCTGCGTCGCTTGCAAAGGGAACCACAGTTCTTGAAAATGCAGCGCGTGAGCCGGAAGTCACTGATCTAGCGAATTGTCTTGCTGGTATGGGTGCCAAAATTTTCGGTATTGGAACTTCTACGCTGACTATCGAAGGTGTGAAAGAGCTTCATGGATATCGGCACCGTGTTCTACCTGATCGTATTGAAACAGGTACCTATGCAATGGCTGTTGCAATGACGGGCGGAGATGTTCTGCTAAAAGGTGCAGAACCTAATTTGCTCCAGTCAGCCTTGGATATTCTAGTTGAAGCGGGTGTTACGATTGAACCTAAAAATGACGGTATCCGAGTTGCACGAAATGGTGCAGCGCTTAAGCCGGTGAACGTTTCCACGGACCCTTACCCTGGCTTTCCAACAGACCTGCAAGCACAATTTATGGGACTGATGACTATGGCGGACGGGGTCAGTGATATTCAGGAAACCATTTTTGAAAACCGTTTTATGCATGTTCAGGAACTTGCGCGTCTAGGTGCCAATATTTCTGTTGATGGTAATACTGCCACTGTAACAGGTGTGAAAACACTTACGGGTGCAGAAGTTATGGCAACCGATTTACGTGCTTCGGTATCGCTTGTAATTGCCGGGTTGGTTGCTGAAGGGAAGACAACGGTCAGTCGCGTCTATCATCTTGATCGCGGATTTGAACGGCTAGAAGAAAAACTTTCCAAGTGCGGCGCAGTTATTGAACGCGTTTCTGGCTAATATTCCAAAGCTTTCCTTGAAGTTTGTTTGGTTTCAGCCTAATTCAAAGGCGTAACTTTGTTTGGGGAATTTCCTATGACACAACTAAAACTTTTGGCGCTTGATAGTGGTGATTTACAAGTGATCTCTTCTTGCTGTCAGGATGCTGTGCTCAAAGTTGGCGATTTGGAGTATTTGGCTAAACAAAAACAGTTTACCCTTTTGCTTAATCGCTTTGTCTGGGAACTGGATGGTGTTTCAAAAACACCTGAGCGCAGAAAATCAGTGCTGCATTTTGCACGGGTGAATAGCGTGCAAGTTTCCGGTATTGATCGTTCTGACAAGGAAATGGTGCTTTCTCTACTGGCAGTTTTGTTTAATGTTGGGGAGCAGCCAAGTGGAGAGATAGAGCTTGTTTTTGCCGGTGACGGTGCCGTTAAGTTACATGTAGAGTGTATTGAGGCTCAATTGGCTGATATGCCAGCTGCATAGGAAGCCAAAGGGCGTCCATCACATGAATAGGATTTAGCTTTGCCAGTTCGTTTGGAATATACTCAAACTGATTTTGAAGCTCGTTTTGCTGACCTACTTGGGCAAAAACGAGAAACGTCGGATGATGTTTCTTCAGTTGTGCGGAGCATTCTTGATGATGTTCGGGCGCGAGGTGACGAAGCGCTGTTTGAATATACCTCGAAATTCGACCGTCTTGATTTAAATGCCGACACCATGCGCGTTGGTGTTGAAGAATTGCAACAAGCTACTGCTTCTATTGATGAAGAGACATTGGCTGCATTACAACTGGCGCATGACCGCATAAAATCTCATCACGCTCGTCAGATGCCAAAAGATGATCGTTATACCGACAGTATAGATGTTGAACTGGGCTCGCGCTGGACAGCGGTTGAAGCAGTTGGTCTTTATGTGCCGGGTGGAACGGCAAGTTATCCAAGTTCTGTATTGATGAACGCAGTGCCGGCCAAGGTTGCAGGTGTTCCACGTATTGTAATGGTTGTGCCAACACCGGATGGAAATGTAACGCCGCTTGTTCTTGCTGCAGCCCAAATGGCCGGCGTTGATGGAATATTCCGGGTAGGGGGTGCACAAGCAATTGCAGCACTTGCTTATGGTACGCAAACGATCGCCCCTGTTGCAAAGATCGTTGGTCCTGGAAATGCATTTGTCGCAGAAGCCAAGCGTCAGGTATTTGGTACGGTCGGTATTGATATGATTGCCGGACCATCTGAAGTGCTTGTAATTGCGGATGAAGAAAATGATCCGGATTGGGTCGCAGCTGATTTGTTGGCCCAGGCTGAACATGATGCATCTGCACAATCTATATTAATTACTGATAATGCGGAATTTGGTAATCGCGTTGAATCAGCCGTGCTTGCTCAACTTAAAACTTTACCACGCACAGAAATTGCCTCTCAAAGTTGGAAAGAATTTGGTGCAATTATTGTCGTGGAAAATATGGATCAGGCTGCAAAACTTGCTGATCATATTGCGGCTGAGCATTTGGAAATAATGACCGAAGATCCGGACAGTGTTTTTGCGAATATTCGGAATGCCGGGGCAGTATTTTTGGGGCGCTATACACCGGAAGCTATTGGTGATTATGTCGGTGGATCCAATCATGTTTTGCCAACTTCAAGGTCTGCCAGATTCTCATCAGGTCTTTCTGTGCTTGACTATGTGAAAAGAACCTCCATTCTGCGGTGTGGGCCAGAGCAATTGCATGCTATTGGACCTGCTGCGGAGGCGATCGCGACAGTTGAAGGATTGGAAGCGCACCGTAAATCTGTTGCCATCCGTGGTAACGCAAAGAATTAGTCTGGAGTTAGCATAGTGCCGCAGGAGGCAGAAAATAATAACCGTTTGATCGAGGTAATCCTTGATGACACTTCTATTGCTCGGGCAACACCTGATGTGGAGCACGAGCGTGTGGTTGCTACTTTTGACCTAATTGAGGAAAACTCCTTCAAGCCTGTGGGTGATGCAGGTGGCCCCTATAAGCTTTTATTATCAGTGATTGATTCCAAACTAGTGTTTGATATTTCACGAGAAAATGACGAAAAAGTTGTCATGCATGTGCTTTCGCTGACGCCTTTTCGAAAGGTTATCAAAGATTATTTTCTGATTTGCGAGAGCTATTATGAAGCGATCAGAACTTCAACGCCAAGTCAGATTGAGGCAATTGATATGGGGCGGCGAGGGCTTCACAATGAAGGTTCTCAAACACTAAATGATCGTCTGGATGGCAAGATTGAAATAGATTTTGATACGGCGCGCCGTATTTTTACACTCATCTGCGTCCTGCATTGGCGTGGGTAGGGAATAAAAACATATGACAAAACCAACCCTGCCAAAGTCCGTTCTATTTGTTTGCAATATGAATCAGATTCGATCTCCAATGGCAGAATTTCTTACAAAAGATATCTTTGGTGACAAGATTTATGCGCAATCGGCAGGAATTTTTGCCGGTGATGAAGATGGATTTATGCAGTAAATCATGGAAGAGCGCAATATCGATGCCTCGATGCATGAACCGGAAACACTGGAGCAGCTTGAAGATTCATTCGTGGATTTGGTTATAACCTTAACGACACAAGCGCATGAAGGAACTGTGGATTTCTTCAAAAACCAGCCAGTTGAGATTGAATATTGGGAAACAGAAAACCCTTCTATAAACTTTGGGAAAGCGGGAAGCTGTACTTTCTGCCTACCGAAAAACACGTGAACAGTTGGAAAAGCGCATTCGTGAGCGATTTACCCAGAATATATAAAACGTTAATGCCTATATTCATATGGATAAAAGCCTGTTATATGTTCGCGCAAATCGGAATATTAATGAAATAAGACAGCCTGTCTGAAACCAAAGAGGTAGAATGGCTAAAGAAGAAGTTCTTGAATTTCCTGGGGTTGTATCGGAATTGCTTCCGAACGCAACATTTAGAGTGAAACTGGAAAACGATCATGAGATCATTGCGCATACTGCTGGTCGGATGCGTAAAAACCGCATTCGTGTCCTAGCGGGCGACAAGGTGCTCGTTGAAATGACACCTTATGACCTGACCAAGGGACGTATCACCTACCGCTTTAAGTAGGCTTGGACGCACAATGGCAGCAATTCCCAAACTAATATTGGCTTCGGGTTCTCCCCGCAGACTTCAATTGCTGCAACAAATTGGTGTTGAGCCGGATCATTTGTCGCCTGTTGATGCGGATGAGAAGCCAAACAGAGGCGAAGTTCCCAGATCGCTTGCAAAGCGCCTGTCTCGCGAGAAGGCTGAACTTGCAATTGAAAATGTTAACCGTTCTGAAGAATTGCAGGGCAGTTACATTCTTACCGCAGATACTGTGGTTGGACTTGGTCGCCGTATTTTGCCCAAGGCAGAGATGCTGGACGAAGCTGCTTCCAGTTTGCGATTGTTGTCAGGGCGTAATCACCGTGTTTATACCAGCATAACCCTTGTTACTCCGAAAGGTACCATGCGGCACAAGTTAATCGAATCACGCGTTCGTTTTAAACGACTGTCGAGAGATGAGATGGAGGCATATCTTGCTTCTGGTGAGTGGCGCGGTAAAGCTGGCGGTTACGCTATTCAGGGCATTGCCGGCAGTTTTGTTGTGAAGCTTATTGGTTCCTACACCAATGTAGTTGGTCTTCCCTTATATGAAACTGCTGCCTTGCTGACAGGTGAGGGGTATCCCGTACATTTTAGTTGGATATACTCTGAGTCCTTGAAAATCTGATTATTTGGGGTTGACGTTTCAGGCTTGA
>JAALLB010000145.1 GCA_011087745.1 Hyphomicrobiales bacterium
TTTCGTATCATATCACACCAAAACATTCGGGTTTTGGAGTAGGATGGGTATAGTAGATTAAATTTTTAGGTACTTCAGTAATATTAACGACTAAAGTAATTTGCCAGGATTCATGATGTTATCGGGATCCAAGGTCTTTTTAATTGATTTCATAAGGTTTAATTCAACGCGGTCTTTGGTTTGAGCAATCAAGTCGCGTTTTAATCGTCCAACACCATGTTCTGCTGCAACCGAGCCATTCATGTTGATTACGAGGGCATGAATTAATTCATTTATCTCCGGTTGTTTGGCGAGAAACTCACGGGTATTGGCATTTGTCGGTTGCGAAATATTGTAATGCATGTTGCCATCGCCCAAATGTCCAAAGGTACAAAGCCGTGCATCAGGCATTTCTTGTTCCATGATTTCACCCGCCTTGGTTAAAAACTCCGGTACCAGATGAAGTGGTACAGAAACATCATGCTTCATCGAACCGCCTTCATGTTTTTGTGCAATAGGCATCATTTCACGGATCCGCCAAAAATCGTCGGCTTGGGAAATTGTTGTAGATAGAGCAGCATCAGCAATAACATCGTCCATGAAAGCGGCTTCAAGAATAGCTTGAAGTGTTTCATCTGCATCCGCTTGTGCACAATTGGATGAAACTTCGCACAAGACATGCCAGGGATATATTTCCTCCAATGGATTTCGAACATTTTCCATATGCTGAAGGGTGAATTCCAGTGGTATGCGCGCCATTAATTCGAACGCAGTAAGGCCCTGTCCTGCATAACTCGATGCTTTGGCAAAAAGCTGTAGCGCATGATCTGGTGACTGTACTCCGCAAAAGGCAACTGCTTTTCCACGTGGTTTTGGGAAGAGTTTCAGTACTGCTGCGGTGACAATTCCAAGTGTGCCTTCGGCACCAATAAACAGGTCTTTTAAATCATAGCCGGTATTGTCTTTTTTCAATCGGCGTAACCCATTCCAGATTTCTCCCGATGGTAGAACAACCTCCAATCCCATAACCAGAGCCCGAGTATTGCCATAGGCCAGAACACCTGTACCACCCGCGTTGGTTGAGATATTTCCCCCAATCTGACAAGACCCCTGTGAGCCGAGCGCAAGTGGGAAGAGCCGATCATTGTCATCGGCCAGTTTTTGAACGGTTTCCAGGATGACACCAGCTTCACAGAGGATAACATCGTCTTGAAGGTCAACTTCCCGAATTTCGTTCATTCGCTCCAGTGAAAGAACAACCTGCGTACCGCTTTCATCACTGACCGCACCGCCCACATGCCCGGTATGACCGCCTTGTGGAACAATCACGGTCTTGGTCAACGCTGCAAGCTTGAGTATTTCAGAAACCTCTTCGGTATTCGCGGGTTTCAGAACAAGTGGAGTATCACCAACAAACAACCCGCGATTTTCGTGGGTATAGTGAGAAAGGTCATCTGCACTTGTAAGCGCATATTTTTCGCCCACAAGTGCAATAAATTGATTGATTAATGCGTTATCCATTATTGTTTCCTCGGAGCCGCTGCGCGCTGCAAACGATCGTTAATCGCAATACCAAGACCTTCATTTGGAATGGGTGAGACCCAAATCATAGAAGTACCCGTTTCATCCAGTTTTCTTAGGCCAATATATAGATTTGCAGCTGCTTCTCGCAAATCTCCGGATTGGGATAGATTAAAAATATTTTCAGTTTCATGGTTCCCAAACGCCAATAGTGCGGCACCTTGATCGCAAGTCAAACAATTCAGTTTCACTTTTGCATTCGGCGCATAATGACTTTTCATCATGCCAGGAGCCTCAATTTTTCCCGAAGTTGACAGTGTCGGTTTAATGCCGGTCACTTCGAAAATTTGTTCTTTTGTTACAAAGCCCGGCCGCAATATGGTGATGTTTTCACCTTCAACCTTTAATATCGTTGATTCAAGTCCTACCCGGCATGCTCCATTATCAAGAATCATCAAATCTGTATCTTCAAACTGGCTGGCAACATATTGCGCCGTTGTGGGAGATATCTTGCCTGACTTGTTAGCACTGGGCGCTGCCAAAGGCCGCTGGCATCTGTCGATAACTTTTTGAGCGGGGCCTGTAGGACAGCGAATGCCAATCGTATCAAGACCTGCAAAAGCCAGAGGGTGCAGGGAAGTATTTTCAAGTCTCGGTACCACCATTGTCAAAGGGCCTGGCCAAAATGCTTCTGCCAACTTTGTCGAAATATCGTCAAACGCGCCAAATTTCCTAGCCATCTCCAGATCAAGCATATGGATGATCAGTGGATTGAACTTGGGACGGCCCTTCATTTCAAAGATGCTTGCAACAGCTTCACCATTGAAGGCATCCGCCGCTAAGCCATATACTGTTTCAGTCGGCAAGCCGATGCAATTACCGTTATGGATTTCATTGCAGATTTCACCTAATCTACTATCTAATTCATGAACTGAAATTATTCTTGGCATGGCTTCTTTTTATTTGACTTTTACGTCAATATTTATTCAAACAAGGAATTAGCTCACCTGAGCCGTTGGAGGATTCATATGTACCGCGCACCCGTAGCAGAAATTTCGCATACTCTCAAACAAGTTGCTGACATGAAATCAGCTTTGGAGAGTGGTAAATTGGGCGATTTAAGTGAAGATCTTGTTGATGCAGTGCTCGAAGAAGCTGGAAAATTCGCCAGCGAGCGTATTGCACCTCTAAACCGCGACGCAGATTTAATCGGTGCCAAGCTTGAAAATGCGGTTGTTACGACCGCTCCTGGTTTTGCAGAAACCTATAAGGACTGGAGCGAAGGTGGTTGGAACGCCATTTCGGGCCCGGAAGAATTCGGCGGACAAGGCCTGCCAAACATGCTTGCGGTGGCCGCTTCAGAAATGTGGAACTCTGCTTCCATGGGTTTTGCGCTTTGCCCTTTGTTGACCATTGGAGCAATTGAAGCAGTTGCAACGCACGGCTCAGATGAATTGAAAGCAACCTACCTCGAAAAACTCGTTTCGGGCGAATGGACTGGCACCATGAACCTTACAGAACCCGCATGCGGATCAGATTTGGCTGCATTAAAGACACAAGCAAAGCCAGCAGGTGATGGCAGTTACCGCATTTTTGGTCAGAAGATTTTTATAACTTACGGCGAACATGACATGACAGAAAATATCTGTCATTTGGTTCTCGCTCGATTGCCGGATGCACCTGCAGGAACACGCGGTATTTCATTGTTCTTAGTGCCGAAATTCCTGGTCAATGAGGATGGCAGCCTGGGCGCTCGTAATGATGCTTTTTGCCAGTCTATCGAACATAAGATTGGTATCCATGGTTCCCCGACCTGTGTAATGATTTATGGCGATGGTTTTGAAGGCATGGAACCAGGTGCAATCGGTTATCTGATCGGCGAAGAAAATCGCGGCCTTGCCTGCATGTTCACCATGATGAATAACGCCCGTCTTAATGTTGGGACGCAAGGTGTCGCTATCGGCGAAGCTGCATACCAACACGCACTGAACTACGCGCATGAGCGCAAGCAGGGTAAAGCATCGAGCTATGAAGGTGAGGGCATGGCGCCGATTGTCCATCACCCTGATGTGCAGCGTAACCTGTTGACAATGAAATCGATGACAAACGCTGCTCGCGGTATTTGTTATTCTTGTGCCTATGCGCTTGATATGCAGCACATATCTGAAGGTGATGAAGCAAAATTGTGGGCAGAACGCGCCGGCATCCTAACGCCGATTGCAAAGGCTTTTTCAACCGACATTGGATGTGAGGTTGCAAGCATTGGTGTGCAAATTCACGGTGGTATGGGCTTCATCGAAGAAACGGGCGCTGGTCAGTATATGCGCGATGCCCGAATTAACCCAATTTATGAAGGTACAAACGGCATTCAGGCTATCGATCTGGTTACTCGCAAACTACCCCTGTCGGGTGGTGATGCAGTAAAATCCTATATCGCTGATCTTCGCACAATAGTAAAAGAAGTGCGCGGGGCAAACCATGATGCATTTGAAAACACTGCTGAACTATTGGATGGAGCTCTCAACGAAGTTGAAAAAACTACGGATTGGCTTCTGGCACAATTATCAGATGGCAAGCTTGACGCAGCACTTGCCGGATCAACACCTTATGTTCGTTTGTTTGGATTAGCTTCAGGCGGATGTTATCTGGCCAAGGCTGGATTGGGTGATAGTGATAAAGACCGAGCAAGTCTTGCCCGCTTCTTTGCTGAGAACTTTGCAGCAGAATGTGCTGCCCTTAAACATACCGTCACCGGCGGTTCAGACAGTCTTGCAGCTGCAAGCGAACTTTTAAAAGCAGGATAAACTCATGACTGATGTAGCTGACCGTATTTTAACTTCAACGGCCAATGGCGTAATGACCATTCGCATGAACCGTCCTGACAAGAAAAATGCATTGACTGGCGATATGTATTCGCGCCTTTCTGCTGGTCTGGATGAAGCAAATTCAAATGATGACATCAACGCAATTCTAATACTGGGTTCACCAGGTTCATTTTCATCCGGCAATGATATCGCTGATTTCATGCAAATCGCGATGAGTGGTGAACGCGAAAACATGTCGGTTTTCGGATTTCTTGAGCGCATCATCCAGGCTCCGAAACCAATAGTTGCAGGGGTTGACGGTTTGGCAATCGGTGTTGGTACAACCATGTTAATGCATTGTGATTATGTGGTTGCATCTGACGCATCACTTTTCAAAACACCGTTCGTGGATTTGGGTCTGGTGCCTGAAGCAGGCTCCAGTCTTATCGGACCTGAAATAACGGGTTATCACAAGGCATTTTCCTTGCTGGTTATGGGCGAAGGATTCTCTGCCCAAGATGCAAAGGATGCTGGCTTTGTAACAAAGATTTCTTCATCGCAAGATCTGGAAGCAACCGCGCGTCAAGCAGCAGAAGAATTGGCTTCCAAGCCACAGCAGGCGTTAAAACTCTCTCGTGACCTGTTACGCGGTGATCGTTCTGATGTATTAGCAAGAATGCGTGAAGAAGCAGTGCTGTTTGGTCAACGAGTGGAATCTGAAGAAGCAAAACAAGCGTTCATGTCTTTCATGCAAAAGGGTGTGAAGAAGGCGAGTTATACCCATCCTACTCCAAAACCCGAATGTTTTGGTGTGATATGATACGA